>DRKE01000373.1 GCA_011051925.1 Deltaproteobacteria bacterium | reverse complement strand
GCGTCGAGAATCGTCCGACGATGTTCCCGCGAACCTGGGTCCCGAGACCCAGCTCGAAGCGCCCCTTCGAAAAGGCCTGAAGGTCCCAGGCGGCCTGCGCGGTCGTCATCGGACTTCGGGGAAAGACCACGAGGACGCTCGTCGTGACCCGCAGCGTCCCGGTCGCCGCCAGGACGGCCATCGAGGTGAGAAACCCGTCATGCACGGCCTCTGGAACGAGAAGCCCGTCGTAGCCCATCGCCTCGACACGGCGGGCATGCTCGCCCACCTCGGACAGCGCCATCCTCTCGCTCATGGTCGCGAAGACCTGCATCTGCCCTCCCTTCGGGGCGCCCCGGCTTCTGGAAGTAGAACGTGTTTCACTTTCCGGACCTCGCCGTTATAGTCTTCTTCCCTGTCGACGTCCAGAACGCAGCAAACGGCCCGGAACCAGCCCGCGCCCTCCCCGGCCCGGAAGTCCTTCCCCCTCCCGAAGACGAGGACACAAAGGCGAGCATGTACATCGATCTCACGCCCGAACAGAAGTCCCTCCGAGCGACCCTCCGAGCCTATTTCGACGAACTCATGACACCGGAGCGACGAGCCGCACTCAGCGGGAGCAACATGGAGGGCGGCCGGGTCTATCGCGAGACCATCCGCCAGATCGGCAAGGACGGCTGGCTCGGCGTCGGTTGGCCGAAGGAATACGGCGGCGGTGGGCGGACGATGATCGAGCAGCTGATCTTCCTCGAAGAACAGCGCCGGTCGGGCGCGCCCTTTCCCTTCGTCACGGTCTCCACCGTCGGCCCGGCGATCATGGCCCTCGGGACCGAGGCGCAGAAGGCCGAATACCTGCCTCGCATCCTCGCGGGCGAATGCCATTTCTCGATCGGCTACAGCGAGCCGAACGCGGGAACCGACCTGGCCAGCCTCTCCACCTCGGCCGTCCGGGACGGCGACGATTGGATCATCAACGGCACGAAGATGTTCACCAGCGGTGCGAACGATACCGACTACGTCTGGCTCGCCGCGCGGACCGATCCCGACGCGCCGAAGCACAAGGGCATCACGATCTTCATCGTCCCCTCGGATTCCCCGGGATTCAGCGCCTCGCTCATCCATACCATCGGCGATTCGGCGACGGCCATGACCTACTACGAGAACGTTCGAGTTCCCGACGAGAACATCGTGGGCGGCCTGAACGGCGGCTGGAAGCTGATCACGACCCAGCTGAACCACGAACGCATCGGCCTTGCCGCCTTCGGTTCGGCCTGTCAGGCGCGAGCCGAGAGAGTGATCGCCTGGGCCCGGGATACGGAAACGCCAGACGGATCGAAGATGATCGATCTGCCCTGGGTCCAGCACGATCTCGCCGAAGCGTTCGCCCGCATCGAGGCGATGAAGCTCCTCAACTGGCGGATGGCGGCCGAACTCGAAACCGGACACGTCAATCCCGCCGACGCTTCGGCCGTCAAGGTCTACGGAACGGAAGCCGTTCTCGAGGTCTACCGGCTCCTGCAGGAGATCGTCGGCCCGGGCGCCCTCGTAAAGCGGGGCTCGCCCGCCGCGCTGATCGACGGCGAGCTCGAGGGCGAAGCCCGCATGGCCACGATCAACACCTTCGGCGGTGGCGTCAACGAGATCCAGCGCGAGATCGTCTCGATGGCCGGCTTGCGCATGCCCCGCGTTCCCCGTTAGGTCGACATGGGCGATTCCACGAAAGAAGCGACCTCCGGCGAGGACCTGATGGAACTCCTCGAATCCCGCGTCGGGCGACCCGAGGGCGGAACCCGGTCGTGTCCCTATCCGGTGAACGAAGCGATGATCCACCATTGGTGCGATGCGATCGGGGATCGCTGCGCCAGCTATCTCGAGCCCGACTTCGCCGACGCATCGGTCCATGGAGGCATCGTCGCTCCACCCACGATGCTCCAGGCGTGGACGATGCCCGGCCTGCGGCCCGAGGAACCCTCCACCGGATCGGCCGGAACGGATCCGGACGAGGACACCCGGTCGGTCATGCAGATCCTGGACGATGCCGGATTCACTTCGGTCGTCGCGACGAACTGCGAGCAGGAGTATTTCCGCTACCTGAGGCCGGGCGATCGGATCACGCATACGGTCGAGATCGAATCGGTGTCCGGCGAGAAGAAGACGGCCCTGGGCACCGGCCATTTCGTGACCCAGCTCTACAACTACCGCGACGGAAACGGCGAGCTGGTCGCCCAGATGCGATTCCGCCTTCTCAAATTCCGTCCCCCGGCGGCCGACGCCCCCCCACCGGACGGAATGGATCGGGGCGGGACCGAACAGGAGCGAGATCGAGCATGAATTTCGAATTCAGCGAGGAAGAAGAGGCCGTTCGGGACCTGGCCGGCCAGATCCTGGGCGACTCGACGAGTTTCGATCGGACCCGCGAGATCGAAGCCGACCCGAACGGGCCCGGTTTCGATCGGGAGCTCTGGGCACAGCTCGCCGAATCGAACCTGATCGGGCTTCCGCTCGACGAAGCATTCGGTGGACAGGGATTCGGCTTCCTGGCCCTCTGCCTGATGCTCGAAGAGGCCGGAAGGAATCTCGCACCTGTGCCCCTCGTCGAGTCGATCGTTCATGCGGCCCTTCCGATCCAGCGATTCGGAAGCGATGCGCTCAAGAAGGACCTCCTGCCGCGGGTCGTCTCGGGCGATTCCGTCCTGACCGCGGCGTTCTTCGAAGTCGGCGCGCCGACGCTCGCGCGAAAGACGAAGACCCGGGTCGCCGCCGCCGTCGACGGTTTCACCCTCTCGGGTAAAAAGATCTGCGTGCCCTTCGCCTCGGCCGCGGAGAAGATCCTCGTGACCGCCAGCGGCGAAGAGGGACTCGGCGTCTTCCTGATCTCGCCCGATGCGGCCTGTGTCTCCCTCGAACGCCAGGAGACCACGGCGCACGAACCGCAATTCGTCGTGAAGATGGAAGGCACGGCGGTCAAGGGCGACGATGTCGTGGCGGTCCCCGGAAGGGGAGAGGAGATCCTCGACTGGCTCGAACCCCGCGCGATGACGGCCCTCGCCGCGATCGCGGTCGGGGCCGCTGAAGAGGGACTGCGCCAGACGGCCGCCTATACCAGCACGCGGAAACAGTTCGGTCGCGAGATCGGCTCGTTCCAGGGTGTCTCCCTGCGCGCGGCCGATGCGTATATCGACGTCGAAGCGATGCGGTCGACGATGTGGCAGGCGGCCTGGCAGATCGACGCCGGCCGCGACGCCAGGAAGGCCGCCCTCGTCGCCAGATGGTGGGCCTGCATGGGCGGCCACCGCGTCTCCCATACCTGCCAGCATCTCCACGGCGGGATCGGAGCGGACATCGACTATCCGATCCACCGTTTCTTCCTCCGCTTGAAGCACGTGGCGATGACGCTCGGCGGGTCGAACGAGGAACTCGCCGCACTCGGCCTTCTCATCGCCGAAGAAGCCCGGGCAGGCATCGATCCCGAGGCCATCCTTTCGTGAGTCCCGTCGTGAGTCCCGATCGACATGCGACCCGATCCCTTCCGTCGGTTTCCGTCGGAGAGGAACTGCCGCCCCTCGAGATCCCGCTCTCGAGGACGCTCATCATCTCGACGGCGATCGCGTCCCGCGACTACCAGGACGTCCACCATGACCCGGACCTGGCGAAGATGCGCGGCTCTCCGGACATCTTCATGAACATCCTGTCGACCAATGGCTTCGTCGGACGTTATGTGACGGATTGGGCGGGCCCCGAAGCGATCCTGCGCAAGGTCGAGATCCGCCTCGGCGCCCCGAACTATCCGGGTGACACGATGACGCTCGAGGGCTGCGTGACCGCGCGGGACGACGAGGCCCGCACGATCGAGGTCTCCGTTCGCGGGCGCAACGGACTCGGCGATCACGTGGTCGGCCGCGTCGTCCTGGCTCTTCCGGAGGCGTGACAGATCGTCCGGGCGTGGATCGAGGCGTCAGTAGGCCGGCTCGCGGTAGTCGGGATAGCGTTTCCGAACGAGACGCTTGCGACTCATCTCCTCCATCCCGCGCAGGACGTCGTGCCGGCTGACCTGCCCGACCAGCCGACCCTTCTCGACCACGGGCAATCGACGGGTGGCCAGGGTCAGGAAATAATGCGACATCGCGTAGATCCCGAGATCGGGCTCGATCGTCCGCACGACCTTCGACATGTATTGGGAGACGCGCGCCCCCTCCTCCTGCTGCTGCAGATAGAACTCGTCCGAGGCCAGCATGCGCAGGCAATCGAGCTCCGAGAGGGTTCCGACCAGTCTCCCCGAATCGTCGACCACGGGTGCGCCGGACACACGATGCCTGGTCAATCCCTCGATCGCTTCGAGCAGGGTCTGCTCGGGATGGAAGACGAGCAGGTTCGTCGTCATCAGGTCTCGCGCCGTCAGGATCGGGTGGGGTTCTCTCATCGTGACCTCCGGACTCGAATCGGGTGCGGGGCATCTCGAGTCGACGCGGTCGAGTGGATCGCAGGCCCCGGCCAGGCCAGGGCACGAACATCTTGTTGCAGCCCGCTCGGACCACCCCTATCGTACCCTTGCTGGAGAAGACACTTCAATGGAAATCGCCTCAAAATTGTGTCTTTCGATCGCTCCCGCGGGCGACGCGCCTGACCGCGCCACCTAACACCCATCCCGCCCCCGACGGGCAGAGCGCCCTTTCGGACCCCGCGAGAAATGCACCCCGGGCCTCGGGTTTAACCCGGAGACCCGATGCATCCGCACGGGCGGAGCCTCACGCATTCCGGTTGAAAGTCCCCCTGTGGGAGCCTACTCTCCGCCCCGATCCAGCAGGCAGAATCCAATCGAGATCGCTGTCTCGCACCACCCAGGGGTGTGGTCCGGGACACGCGACGGGATGGGCTGCGTCGAGCGACGCGTTCCCCACCGTTCCAGCCGTTGCGGGATCTGAGAGTCGAATCCGCCGAGCCGTCCCCTCACGGCGACCCGGCCTAGCACCGACACCGAGCAACCATGGCATTGCACAAGATCGAGAAGGGCCTCGACCTCCCCATTCCGGGGAAACCGATCCAGGTGGTCCGAGGCACGTCCCCCTGTTCCCGCGTCGCGGTCATGGCCGACGATTTTCCGGGGATGAAGGCGCGGATGCACGTCCAGGAAGGCGACGTCGTCAAGCGAGGACAGGTCCTCTTCGAAGACCGGAAGATGCCGGGCGTCCGGCATACCGCTCCCGGCGCGGGCCGGGTGATCGGGATCCACCGCGGCGAACGGCGTGCCCTCCAATCCGTCGTCATCGATCTCTCGGACGGCGAACGCGCCGGCGAACCCGGCCCCGACGAGTTCGTCCACTTCGAGAACCGGCCGGGCGCCGCCCCCGAAGGCCTGACGGGCGAACAGGTTCGCGCGCTTCTCGTCGAATCGGGTCTCTGGACCGCGATCCGTGAACGTCCCTTCAGCAAGGTTCCGTCACCGGACGGCAGGGCCGACGCTTTCTTCATCACCGCGACCGATACCCATCCCCACGCACCGCTCCCCGAGGTCGTCCTCGAGAAGCAGATGGAGGATTTCGTGCTGGGGACGAAGCTGCTCGCGAAACTCGTGGACGGGCCGACCTACCTCTGCGTGGCTGAACATTCGGAGATCGGGGACCGGGCGCCGGAGGGTGTCCGGGTCGAACGCTTCGCCGGCCCCCATCCTTCCGGAACCGTCGGCCTCCACATCCATCTCCTGCGACCCGTCAACCGCGAACGCCGCGTCTGGCATATCGGGTATCAGGACGTCGCTTCCGTGGGCCGGCTCTTCGCGACCGGGCGTCTCGACGTCTCGAGGATCATCGCGATCTCCGGGCCCGACGTCGAAGATCCCCGACTCGAACGAACCCGCGTGGGTGCGCGGGTGAGCGAGATCGTCGGTGCCGACATCGCGAGGATCGTCGAGTCCTCCTTGAAGGCCACGGGACGAAAGAAGGAGATCCGTGCGATCTCGGGCTCCGTGCTCTCCGGGAAGCGGACCTTCGGAGAAGCCTTCGACTACATGGGCCGCTACGACCGGCAGATCAGCCTGCTCGAAGAGGACCACGAGAACGTCTTCATGGGCTGGCTCTCGCCGGGCCCCGACCTCTTCTCGGTCACGCGCATCTACCTTTCTTCGATCTTCAAGCCGAAACGCTACCGCTTCACGACTTCGACGAACGGTTCGCCCCGGGCGATGGTACCCATCGGCGTCTACGAGAAGGTCATGCCGATGGACATCATGGCCACCTACCTGCTGCGATCCCTCGTCGTGGGCGATACCGAACGGGCCGAGCAGCTCGGCGTTCTCGAGTTGGACGAAGAGGACGTCTCGCTCTGCACCTTCGTATGTCCGGGCAAGACGGAATATGGACCCATCCTGCGGAAGAACCTCGAAATGATCGAGAAGGAGGGCTAGCGGGGCCATGCAGTTCCTCAAGGACATGCACCTGAACGTCAAGCACCACTTCGAAAAGGGTGGCAAGCTCGAATTCTTCTACCCGCTCTGGGAAGCGCAATTCACCGGTCTCTTCACCCCCGGAAGCGTGACCCGAACGGCCTCCCACGTCCGCGACGGACTCGACAACAAGCGTCTGATGATCACCGTCGTGATCGCCCTGGTTCCCTGCATGGCGATGGCGACCTACAACACCGGCTACCAGGCGCTTCTCGCGATCGCGCAGGGGGCCATGCCCCTCGACAGCTGGCAGACCTCTCTCTACCAGTCCCTCGGCCTGCCCTTCGATTTCCGGAATCCGATCGCGTGCATCGTCTACGGCCTGCTCTTCTACGGCCCCGTCGTCGTGGCCTCGATGGCGACGGGCGGAATCGTCGAACCCCTCGTCGCGATGATCCGCAAGCACGAGATCAACGAGGGGTTCCTCGTGACCGGACTGCTGATCCCCCTGACGCTGCCCCCGACGATCCCACTCTGGATGGTCGTCCTCGGGACGGCCTTCGGGACGGTCTTCGCGAAGGAGATCTTCGGCGGAACGGGAATGAATTTCCTGAATCCGGCGCTCACGTCCCGGGCCTTCCTCTTCTTCGCCTATCCGGCCTCGATGAGCGGGGACTCCGCCTGGATCGCGGCGAACCTCTCCGGCGTCGACTCCTTCTCCGGCGCGACGCTCCTCGCGCAGGCCGCGCAGTCGGGCGGGAGCGCCCTGGCCTCGGCCAGCTGGACCGAGGCCTTCCTGGGTTTCATTCCGGGCTCGATGGGGGAGACTTCCGTACTCGCATGCCTCATCGGGGCGACCATCCTCGTCTGGACGGGCATCGGATCGCTCCGGACGATGGCCGGCGTCGTCTTCGGCACGATCGTCATGGCGGGCTTCCTGAACATCGTGGGCTCCGAGACGAACCCGATGTTCGAGATTCCCTGGTATTGGCATGCCGTGCTCGGCGGCTGGGCCTTCGGGCTCGTCTACATGGCGACGGATCCCGTGTCCTCGGCCTTCACGCCCCAGGGCAAGCTGATCTACGGTGCGATGATCGGCATCCTCGTCGTCCTGATCCGGGTCGTCAATCCGGCCTACCCGGAAGGCATGATGCTCTCGATCCTCTTCATGAACATGGTCGCGCCCTTGATCGACTATTTCTTCGTCCAGGCGAACATCCGCCGCAGGGAAGCACGCTATGCAGCATAGTACGGGCTACATCGTCGGATTCGCCCTCACCGTCTGCCTCGTCTGCGCTCTCTTCGTCGCGGGGTCGGCGGTCGGCTTGAAGGAAAGGCAGGAGGCCAACGTCCTGCTCGATCGACAGAAGAAGGTCCTCGTCGTCGCGGGACTCATGAAGGAAGGCGAGGATCTTTCGCGCGAGGAGATCGCCGCGCTCTTCGAATCGAGCATCCAGCCGAAGGTGATCGATCTCCAGACCGGCGAGGTCGATCCGACGATCGACCCGACGGCCTTCGATCAGCAGGCGGAAGCCCGGAATCCGGAAACGAGCATCGAAGCTCCGGAGAACGCTTCGAAGATCCGCCGTCTGCCGAAGCATGCCCTGGTCTACGATGTCGTCCAGGACGGCGAGCTCAAGGCCTTGATCCTTCCGGTCGAAGGCTATGGACTCTGGGGCACGCTCTACGGGTACATCGCCCTGGCCCCGGACGCCCGGACGATCCTGGGAATCACCTTCTACAAGCACAAGGAGACGCCCGGGCTCGGCGGCGAGGTCGACAACCCGCTCTGGAAGGCGAAATGGCATGGCCGCCTCGCTTTCGACGAGAGGGGGAACCCCGTGATCGGTGTCAAGAAGGGCCCGGCCGGCCCCCCGGACGAGGATCCCTACAACGTCGACGGCCTTTCCGGCGCGACCCTGACGAGCCGTGGCGTGACCCGACTCGTGCGTTTCTGGCTGGGCGAGAATGGATTCGGGCCCTACCTCGACCGGTACCGCGAGCAGGCTGGCGTCCGGTCGGCAGCGGCCTAGGACGAAGGCTGGCAGGAAGAGGCAGAGAGGAGTTCCATCATGGCAGAGGTTTCGACTCGCGAAGCGTTCATCGACCCCCTCTTCAACAACAACCCGATCGCGCTCCAGGTCCTGGGAATCTGCTCGGCGCTCGCCGTCACGACGAAGATGTCGACGGCCCTCGTCATGTGCCTCGCCGTGACCTCCGTGACCGGACTCTCGAACCTGTCGATCTCGCTCATCCGCGACAAGATTCCCGCCAGCATCCGGATCATCGTCCAGCTGACGATCATCGCCTCTCTCGTCATCGTGACCGACCAGGTCCTGCGCGCGTTCGTCTACGAAATCGCCAAGGAACTCTCGGTCTTCGTCGGTCTCATCATCACGAACTGCATCGTGATGGGTCGCGCCGAAGCCTTCGCCATGCAGAACCCGCCGAAGCTTTCCTTCATCGACGGCATCGCGAATGGGCTCGGCTACTCGATCGTATTGATGTCCGTGGCTTTCGTTCGCGAACTCTTCGGTTCCGGATCCGTCTTCGGCTTCACGATTCTCAACCCCGTCAATCAAGGCGGCTGGTACGTCCCGAACGGACTCATGCTTCTGGCACCAGCCGCATTCTTCCTGATCGGCTGTTTCATCTGGGCCCTGCGTTCCTGGAAACCCGAACAGATCGAAGAGGAGTTCCACGTTGGAGCACTACTTGAGCTTGGCAACGAAGGCCATCTTCGTTGAAAACATGGCCCTGGCCTTCTTCCTGGGGATGTGCTCCTTCATAGCCGTCTCCAAGAAGGTCGAAACCGCGATCGGACTCGGCGTCGCAGTCGTCTTCGTGCTCGGCATCACGGTCCCGCTGAACCAGATGCTGGTCACGGCGCTGCTGAAACCCGGCGCGCTCGAATGGGCGAGGCTTCCGAACGTCGACGTCAGCTTCCTGAGCTACCTGCTCTTGATCGGAACGATCGCCGCCGCGGTCCAGATCGTCGAGATGGTGCTCGATCGCTACTCGCCCGAGCTCTACAACGCCCTCGGCGTCTTCCTGCCGCTCATCGCGGTCAACTGCGCGATCCTGGGCGCGTCTCTCTTCATGCAGGAGCGCGACTACAGCCTCGCCGAAGCGACGGTCTTCGGCGCCGGATCGGGGATCGGCTGGATGCTCGCGGTCGTGGTTCTCGCCGCGGTTCGTGAGAAGCTGCGGTACAGCAACGTCCCCGGCCCGCTCCGGGGGCTCGGCATCACGTTCATCACCGTCGGCCTCATGTCGGTCGGCTTCATGGCCTTCGCCGGAATCCAGCTCTAGATATGTTGACCACCATCGCCGTCGGCGTCGCCACCTTCACGATCGTGATTCTCGGGCTCGTCCTGATCCTGATGGCTGCCCGGGCCAGGCTCGTCCAGAGCGGCGAGGTCACGATCCTGATCAACGGAGATCCGGACAAGGCGCTGAAGACGCCCGCCGGTTCGACGCTTCTCAACACGCTGTCGAGCAACCAGATCTTCATCCCGTCGGCCTGTGGTGGCCAGGGAACCTGCGGAGTCTGTCGTGTCAAGGTGCTGGAGGGCGGCGGTTCCCTGCTGCCGACCGAGGCAGGCCACATCAGCCGGGGCGAGGCGCGCGAGGGCGTTCGTCTTTCGTGCCAGGTCAAGGTCAAGCAGGACATGGAGATCGAGATCCCGCCCGAGATCTTCGATGTCCGACGCTGGGAATGCACGGTCCGTTCGAACCACAACGTCGCGACGTTCATCAAGGAATTGATCCTCGATCTGCCGGAGGGCGAGAGTGTTCCGTTCCGCGCGGGCGGCTACATCCAGATCGAGTGTCCTCCGCATACCGTCCACTACAAGGACTTCGACATCGACGAGGAATACCATCCCGACTGGGACCAGTTCGACGTCTGGCGCTATACGTCGGTCGTGACCGAGAAGGTCGTTCGCGCCTACTCGATGGCCAACTACCCCGAAGAGCGGGGCATCATCATGTTGAACGTGCGGATCGCGTCGCCCCCGCCGCGGATGCCCGACGTACCGCCCGGAAAGATGTCGTCCTACATCTTCAGCCTGAAGCCCGGCGACAAAGTGACCATCTCGGGTCCCTTCGGCGAGTTTTTCGCCAAGGACACGGACAACGAAATGGTCTTCATCGGCGGCGGTGCCGGCATGGCGCCCATGCGTTCCCACATCTTCGACCAGTTCCGGCGCCTGCACACCAAGCGGAAGGTCTCCTTCTGGTACGGCGCGCGGAGTCTCCGAGAAGCCTTCTACATCGAGGATTTCGACGCGATCCAGGCCGAGAACGAGAACTTCACCTGGCATCTCGCGCTCTCGGAGCCCCAGGAGGAGGACAACTGGACGGGCTATACCGGCTTCATCCATCAGGTCCTCTACGACAACTATCTCTCCAGCCATCCGGCACCCGAGGATTGCGAGTACTACATCTGCGGACCGCCGATGATGAACGACGCCGTCATCAAGATGCTGACCGACCTCGGCGTCGAGCCGGAGAACATCCTCTTCGACGACTTCGGGGGATAGGGGCGCCATGTCACCCCAGTTGGAGCTCGACCGACGAACGCTCCGACTGATCGCGATCGCGTTCGCGCTGCTGGCGGCACTCTCGATCCACCGGCTCTATTTCGCGGGCTTGCCGGAAGCGACGGATGCCCTCGTCCTCCAGGGCCGGACGATGGGCACGAGCTACGAGATCCGCGTCGCAGGCGACGGTCTCGACGAGTCCCTGCGCCAGCGGGTGCTGAGTGAAACCCGGGATCGCCTGGCCCGCGTCGATGGCTGGATGTCGAACTGGAACCCCGAATCGGAAATCTCGCGCTTCAACGCCTTCCGCTCGACATCCGATTTTCCCGTCTCGTCCGAAACGGCCGAAGTCGTCTCCTTCGCTCTCGAGCTGAACGCGATCAGCGGCGGTGCGTTCGACATCACGGTCGGGCCCCTCGTCGCGCTCTGGGGCTTCGGAAGTCACGCCCGCATCGATTCCCCGCCCTCGGATGAGGAGATCGCCCGCCTCCGTCGGCACACGGGAGCCGGAGCGCTTCACGTCCATCGCGATCCGGAAACCGGTGAAGCCTACCTGAGGAAGCGTGATCCCGAGGTCGAGATCGACCTTTCCGCCATCGCCAAGGGTTTCGGCGTCGACCAGGTGGCGGAAGGCCTGGAGGAGCTGGGTCGCCGGGATTTCCTCGTCGAGATCGGCGGCGAGATCCGGACCGCCGGCGAGCGACCCGGCGGAGGTCCGTGGAGGATCGCCGTCGAGCGGCCCCAGGACGAGGGTCGCGCGATCCAGGAAGTGATCGAATTGCAGGACCGGGCCATGGCGACCTCGGGCGACTACCGGATCTTCTATCTCGAAGGGAGCCGACGCATCTCCCATACGATCGATCCCCGGACCGGGCGACCCGTCGAGGGGGGGCCCGCGTCCGTCACGACCCTCGCAGACAGCGCGATGCGAGCGGATGCCTGGGCGACGGCCTTGATGGTCCTCGGGGCGGAGCCGGGCCTGGCCCTCGCCGAGCAGAACGGCATTGCCGCCCTCGTGTTGAAGCGGGACGCGAAGGGGGCGATTCTCGAACGACCCAACGCGCTCTTTCCCGAAGCCGCAGGCCCCCCGACACGGCTGCCGCAAAGGGGTTGAATCGATGGCGATCCGATCGAATCCGCGGGTTCTCTCCTTCCGGTACGCGTTCCGGGGGATCGGCCTCATGCTCCGAGACGAGTTCAACGCCCGCATCCATGCCGTCGCCACCCTCGTCGTGCTGGCCGGCGGCCTGGCCTGTGATTTCGGTCGCACGGATTGGATCGCCATCACCCTGGCGGTCACGATCGTGTGGTGCGCAGAAGCGTTCAACACGGCATTGGAGGCGCTTTGCGACGCGGTGACCATGGACCATCGTCCGGAGATCGAACGGGCCAAGGACATCGCGGCCGGAGCGGTCCTGCTCGCGGCGATCGGCGCGATCGCCGTTGCCCTCCTGACCTTCGGCCGACACCTCCTGCCACTGGTACACGGAACCTGATCTCTTCTCCTCTCCCACCCGATGAAAGGAAGCTTCCATGGCCCATGTCACGGCACTCTATGCAGGACTGCTCGGTCTGTTGGCGATCGCGCTCGCCCTCGCCGTCGGGCGACTGCGGAATTCCGAACAGGTCTCGATCGGCGATGGGGGGAATCTCGAGCTCATCGCCGCCATGCGGCGCCACGCGAACTTCGTCGAGTTCGTTCCGCTGACGCTGATCCTGATCGGGCTGCTCGAGACGAACGGGGTCTCCGCCGGCGCCATCCACGGTCTTGGCGCGAGCCTTCTTCTCGCCCGAGTCTGCCACGCGGTCGGCTACGGAACGAACGAGTCGCTGATGACCTTCCGGATCATCGGCGCGGCGGGCAGCACCCTCGTCCTCGCCGTCGCCTCGATCTGGTCGGTCGCGGTCTTCTTCTGACCGGAGCCCCCGCGCCCGGGTAGCCGGACGAAGGGCTCCCCTGGTAGGCTTCCGGTCGAGGTTCCGCGCCCGGAGCCCTCGGAGTCCCCGATGAAGACCTTCCTCGTCACGGCCCTGCTCTTCGCCATCGCCATGGCTGCCATGGCCGTCGGTGTGATCTTCTCGAACCGGGCGCTCAAGGGTTCCTGTGGCGGAACGGGCCTCGACTGCACCTGTAGCGCCGAAGCGCGGAGGAAATGCGCGCTCTCCAGGGACCCTGGGCACGAGTCGAGCTGACCGCCCCCGGCAACCGAGGCGCCGATCCCGGCCCGAAACGGATGACCGACGCGACCGGGATCGCTTCGGCGTCGTCTATTCGGCCAGATAGGCTTCCCAGTCCGCCGTCTCGACGCTGTGGCCCATCGAGTCGAGAACCTCGGCATCGAGTCCCGCCTTCTCGACGAGTCGGATCGCGGAACGGTTCGCCCCGATCACCAGCAGTCCCGTGCTCCAGCCATCGGCCACCGTCGCGGCATCGGCGATCACGACGGCCTCGACCGTCTCCTCGACCACGCTGCCCGTACGAGGATCGATCACATGGGAGACCTGCTGGTCCCCGATCCAGCTGACGGAACCGACGCTCGAGCTGACGGAAAGAGCGCGATTCCGGAGCCGCACGACCCCCAGACTCCGGCCCTGCGGACTCCGCGACCGGATCGCGATCCGCCAGCCCGAGCCGTCGGGATCACCGATCGCCAGGATGCTGCTCTCACCGAAATTGAGCAGTGCGGCCGAGTCCGGGAATTCCGACTCGAAGCGATCGCGAAGGCGATCGAGAACGGCCCCCTTCGCGATCGCGTCGAGATCGAGTTCCATCCCGACCGTTTCCGGATGGAGCACGCCCTCTTCCGAGAAGGAGAGGCGCCCACCTCCGACCCGTTCCTTGGCACGTCGCAATTCTTCGACCGAAGGCCAGCGCGCCCGCTCGGCGGCACGCGTCCAGACGTCGACCAGGGGGCCGACCGTCACGTCGAACGCCCCACCCGTCTCCTCCCAGATCCGACCCGCCAGGCGCAGGACCGATTCGAGTTCAGGATCGACCCGAACACCGGTTTCCACGACGTCCTCGCGAGCCAACGCCCGATTCAACATCGAAAGCGCGCTCTGGGCGTCGTGCCTCGAATAGACCGCTTCGAGTCGAACGATCTCGCCACGAACCCAGAGCAGCCAGTTCCGCGCGCGATCCACTTCCGTGGCACGCACTCGCAGATCGGCCTCGAAGAAGGTCCCCATCGCGAGCCAGCCGTCGGAGACCGCGATTCTTTCCGGAGCCCCCGGCCCTGGATTCCCCGGGCCCGATCCCGTCACGGCCGAACAACCCGCAAGCATCGACAGGACCATCATGAGCAGCGCGCCACCGGCCACTCGGACGATCGTCCCCGACGAGCTTTGAAGCCCTGACTCGCGATCCGATCTCAATCCCAGTCCTCGGCTTCCGGCTCTTCCCCGTCCAGTCCGGCGTAGTTCTCCGCCTGGTTTCCGGCGAAGACCGACCACAGGGCGATCCCGACCAGAGCGGCCAGGCTCCCCTGCAGCAGGAGGATCCCGACGATCTTCGTCCAGGCGAATCCCGCCCCCCCGAAGCGCACGAGCCAGCCGGCGCCTTCGGAGGCGAGCGCCGAGAAGAAGGGCACCAGGACGAGGGTGATCTTCCAGCCCGATCGGAGCGGCACGAAGAGGGCCAGATGCGTCAAGACCATCATCAGCATCCCCATGGCGAAGAGATGGAAATGGGCCGTCTCGAGCATGCCGCGATAGGTCCGCGGCGATCGGAACTCGGCCTCGCTGCCGAGATAGTGGTCCACGACCGAAGCCGTCGTGAAATCCATCGAATCGAAGTAGAGCATCCAGTTCGTCAGCCAGAGCAGCACGACGAAGAAGCAGTAGAGCGCGACGATGACCTGGAGCAATCGGTTCCGGTCCCACTCACCCGT
>DRKE01000372.1 GCA_011051925.1 Deltaproteobacteria bacterium | reverse complement strand
GGAGATCATGTCCGGGATCCCGCGCGACAGCGAGGTCTACGAATCGTATATCCGGAACACCCCGATGGCCGATGTCGGTCGGCCCGAGGACGTGGCGCACCTCGCCCGCTTCCTGATCGGCCCCGGATCCCGCTGGATCACGGGCGTCGCCATCAACGTCGACGGCGGCCATGCCCTCCGCCGCGGGCCCGATTTCACCCAGTTCGTCGAACCTGCCATCGGCCACGAAGCCCTCACCGGCGGCTGACGAGTTCCACGATCCACCACAAGCCCCCTCGACCCCGAACGCCGAGGGAGGGAAGCTCGCGGAGATCCGGTGCCCCCGGTGTCCGGCCTAGAGTTCCAGAACGGTACGGAGCCCGCGCCGCGCCCTCATGTCGTCGAGCCCCGCATTGATCTCCTCGATCGGGCGCCGAGCGCTGATCATGCTTTCGAGATCGAGGGCGCCCTTGCGCCACAGGGCGAGGAAGCGCGGGATGTCACGATGGCCGTTGCAGGATCCGAGGAGCGATCCGACGAGTTTCTTTTCCTGGGTCAGGAACATCGCGGGCAGCGGCAGCTCGAGGGGATCCATCGGTGCGCCCACCATGACCGTCGTTCCACCACTCCGCGTCGCGGCGAGCCCCTGGGCGATGAGCGCCGAACTGCCCGCAGCATCGAAGGCGTAGTCGACACCGATTCCACCGGTCGCTTCGATCACCCGGGCAACGATGTCGTCCCCTTCCGGGTCCAGGATCTCGGTCGCCCCGAAATTCGAAGCGTGATCACGCCGCTCGGCGACGGGGTCGGAGACGATGATGCGTGAAGCATTGGCCAGTCGGGCACCCTGCACGATCGAGATGCCGATTCCGCCGAGGCCCATCACGAGGACCGTCGCGCCCTCCTCGACCTTCGCGGTATTGAGGACGGCGCCCACGCCGGTCTGGACCGCGCAGCCGATCACACAGGCGATCTCGAGCGGCGTATCCGGGTCCACCTTGATCGCCCGTCCCTCGTCGACGACCGCGATCTCTCCCCAGCCGCCCAGGCCGAAGCCCTGGAAGACGGGCTGGCCGGCGCGGGATAGCGGCGTCGTCCCGTCCGCGCGCAATCCCGTCATGAAGTTCTGTCCGTCGACGCAAAGCGAGAACTCCCCGCGAACGCAGTAGTAGCAGGTGCCGCAGGAAGGCAGGGGCGTCAACATGACCTTGTCGCCCTTCGCGAGCCGCGTGACGGCGCTGCCGACCTCTTCGACCGTACCCGCCGCCTCGTGCCCGAAGACGGCGGGCAGCTGTCCCCCCTCCGGAAGGTCGACCATCGTGAGGTCCGAATGGCAGATGCCACAATGGGAGATCCGTACGACCACATCCCGTTCGCGCGGACGCTCGACCGTGATGTCGCCGACGACGGCGAGGGGTTGTTGGTTCTTCTCGAGCAGGGCGGCTCGCATGATCGTCACTCCTTCCTGGTCATTTCGGCATCAAGCTATCGAGGTTCTCGTCGAGGGTGGAGAGAATGCGGTGGACGGTTTCCTCGTGAGCCAGTCGCTTGTTGTTGCGGAAGGCGGGTTGCTTGAGTGCCGCCAGGCGCCGCGCCGCCTCCAGGCATTCCGCCTCCACGCGATCCCCCGCGACGACCCGATCGAGAATCCCCGCGTCGACCGCGCCTGCGGGATCGTAGATCGTGGAATGGACGATCATGCGATCGAAATGTCGCTTCGAGATCCGCGCGCGGGCGAGTTCCATCGCGAAGGTCGGCAGTGTCATGCCGATCGCGCTCTCGTTCGCACCGATCTTGAACGCGCCCTCGGCACCGATCCTTTCGTCCCCTGCCAGCAGGATGAAGGTCCCCATGGCAATCGCATGCCCCGTGCATCCGATCACGACCGGCTTCGGGTGGTTGTAGATCGACATCAGCAGGATGGCGCCCGCACGCAACATCTCGCGGGCCGCCTCGACGCCCTTTCCCATCGTGGGAAGGTCGAATCCTCCGCTGAAGATCCCGGGCTTGCCGAGGATGACGACCGCATCCGCCGATTTCTCCGCCTCGTCGAGGCCGCGGATCAATTCGTCCGAAACGGCCTTCGAGATCGAGTTCGGTTTGCCATGATCGATCCGCAGGATCTCGATGCCATCCCGATTCTCCCTGGTCACGACTCCCATCGGCTTCCCCTCATTCTTCTTGTCGCTCGATCGCGTAGCGCACCGTCGCCTCCCCGAGCTTCATCTCGGCATCGACCCGGGGATCCGTCTCCTGCTCCTCGCCGAGCCTTTCGAATCGCGTCGCGAGGATCTCCCGGGCGATGAGATCCGCATGTTCTTCGAGCACCCGCGCGACTTCCCGATCCTCGCAGACCCAGCGGACACGGATCCGATCCGAGACCGCGAATCCCGCTTCCTTCCGGGCGTTGTTCCAGAGATTGACCGCGTCTCGAGCCAGCCCTTCCCGAAGCAGCACGTCATCGAGAACGATATCGAGGACGACGGTGTACTCGCCATTCGTCGCGGTCGCGGCATCACCCCGGACGGCGCGCTGCAGGAGGACGTCTTCCAGCGTGATCGGCTCACCAGCGACGACGATCGACTCCCCGGCCTCGAGCCGGGCGACCTCGTCGAATCCCCAACGCGCGAGCTCTGGACCGATCTCCTTGAGCTTCGGGCCACAACGCTTGCCGAGGGTCTTGAAGTTGGGCTTCACGGAGACGGTCGCGAACGCGCTCTCGTCTGCCTCGACGGAAACCGCCTTCACGTTCAGCTCGCTCTCGAGCAGCTCCGCCGCAGCGAGGACGTCTTCGCGTACGGCCTCGTCTCGATGGACGACGATCATTTCACGGAGCGGCTGACGGACCCTTCGCTTGTGGTCCTCGCGAATCCGTCTCCCCAGTGCCGAAACCGCCCGCACCGTCGCCATCCGCCGCTCGAGCCCTTCGTCGATCTGGCTCTCGTCGACGTTCGGATAGTCGCACCAGTGGATGCTCTCGGGTGCCGAAGGATCGATGGCACGAACGAGCCGCTGATAGACCCCTTCCGTCAGGAAGGGCATGAAGGGCGCCAGGACCTTCGAGAAGGTCGTCAGGACCTCGTAGAGCGTCGCGAAGGCATTCGTCTTGTCACGATCGTCCTCGCTCTTCCAGAAACGCGACCGGGAACGCCGGACGTACCAGTTCGTCAGGTCGTCGATGAAACTCACGAGCCTCGGCACGACCGCGTAGAGCCGATAGGCCTCCATCTCGCGATTGACGTCCCGAACGAGACTCTGGAGGACCGAGAGCACCCAGCGGTCGATGTCCGCACGCTCACGGACGGGGTCGGCCTGCCAGCTCCGAGGATCATAGCCGTCGAGATTCGCGTAGGTCGTGAAGAACGAAAGGACGTTCCAGTAGGGCAGCACGACGGTCCGCACGATCTCCTTCAGACCCGCCTCCTCGAAGCGGAGTTCCTCCGCGCGAACGACGGGTGAATCGATCAGATAGGCCCGAAGCGCGTCGGCACCGAAACGATCGAGAATCTCGTTCGGATCGGGGTAGTTCTTCAGGCTCTTCGACATCTTCTTGCCGTCCCGGGCGAGGATCAGCCCGTTGACGATCACGTTCCGATAGGGACTCCGCCCGAAGAGGATCGTGCCCAGCACGAGGAGCGTGTAGAACCAGCCCCGGGTCTGGTCGAGGCCCTCGGCGATGAAATGGGCGGGAAAGAAGGAATCGAGCTCATCGGCACGCTCGAAGGGATAGTGCTGCTGCGCATAGGGCATCGAGCCCGACTCGAACCAGCAGTCGAGCACTTCCGGCGTTCGACGATAGGTCCTGCCCTCCCGCTCGATCACGATCTCGTCGATGACGTGCTTGTGGAGATCGTCGACGGCCACGCCCGAGAGGGACTCGAGTTCCGCACGGGATCCGACGCAGATCGTGTCCGATGGATCCTCGACGTTCACCCAGACGGGAATGCAGGATCCCCAGAAGCGGTTCCGGCTGATGTTCCAGTCGTTCGCCTCACGCAGCCAGTTTCCGAAACGATTCGAGCCGACACTCGCGGGAACCCAGCCGATCTCTTCGTTGTTGGCGACGAGATCGTCGCGGAGATCCTCCACCCGGACATACCAGGCCTCGATCGCGCGATAGATGAGGGGCGTATTCGTCCGCTCACAGAAAGGATAGCTGTGCAGGATCGTCCCCTGCGCCACGAGCTTCCCTTCCTCCTTCAGTCGCTTGATGATCGGCTTGTCCGCATCCTTGCAGAAGAGACCGACGTACTCCGAGACGGGCTCCTGGAAGCATGCGGCCGCGTCGAGGGGGTCGACGAGGTCGATCCCCTCACGCCGACAGATGCGGAAATCGTCCTCGCCGTAGGCAGGCGCGAGGTGGACGATGCCCGTTCCCTCTTCGGTCGTGACGAATCCGTCTTCGAGGACGGCGAAGGCGCGGGGCTGGTCCGCGAAGTAGGGAAAGAGCGGCTCGTAGCGCAGCCCGGCGAGATCATGCCCGGTGATCCGACGCACGAGCCGATATTTCCCACCCTGCTGCCCGATGGGATCCAGGCCGCCGGCCAGTGCCTTCACCACCGCGCTTCCCAGCTTCTTGTCGTAGGCCTCCAGACGCGCCTCGGCGAAGACCAGACGGTCCCCGGTTTCGAGGTCCTCGACAACCGAATAGGGGATCTCGGGACCGACACAGAGGGCGAGGTTCTCGGGCAGCGTCCATGGCGTCGTCGTCCAGGCCGTGAGAAAGAGCGACGCGCTGCCCGACAGGTCGGGCGCGATCGCCTCGGCCCCTTCCACGACACGAAGGCGGACCGTGATGGCCGGATCCTGGACGTCCTGATAGTTCTTGTTCGCCTCGAAATTCGAGAGCGGCGTCGAGAGCTTCGTCGAATAGGGCATGATCCGATAGCTCTTGTAGATGCGGCCCTTCTCCCAGAGCTGCTTGAAGACCCACCAGACCGACTCCATGAAATCGACATCCATGGTCTTGTAGTCGTTGTCGAAGTCGACCCATCGGCCCATCCGGGTGACGGTCTTTCGCCATTCCCCGACGTAGGTATGGACCATCTGCCGACACTGCTCGTTGAAGACGGCAACGCCCCGCTCGAGGATCTCCGCCGCACCCGACAGCCCGAGGGCCTCCTGGGCGAGGGCCTCGATGGGCAGGCCATGACAATCCCATCCGAATCGGCGCTCGACGAAATGTCCCCGCATGTTCCAGTAGCGCGGCACGATGTCCTTGATCGTTCCAGCGAGCAGATGGCCGTAGTGGGGGGTGCCTGTCGCGAAGGGCGGGCCATCGTAGAAGGTGAAGGCCGGCTGTCCCGCGCGTCGCCGATTGCTTTCCTGGAACGCATCGATCCGGGACCAGAACTCGAGGATCTCGCGTTCCATCGCAGGGAAATCGGCTGTCGCCTCGACACGTTCGAAGACGGGCTCGGATGGCGCGCTCATCTCGACCTTTCTGGAAGCCGTGGCCCTGCGGCCATCGGCCCTGTTGGACGCGAACGAAAGGACAGGCCGCGGGCTCGGCCGCTCCCTGCCCACGGGTGCGCCGGGAGTATGGAGCCGATCGCCCGACGTCTCAATCACCCGGCGGGATTCCCCTCACCCTGGCGGGATCAGCCCCTCCGCCCCCTGTGCTAGAACCTGCGATCGGAAAAAGGAGAAACCCTTGAG
>DRKE01000371.1 GCA_011051925.1 Deltaproteobacteria bacterium | reverse complement strand
TGGAGCACGCGTTCGCCCATGCCCGCGCGGCCGGCTGTGCCTGGATCGACTTCTTCTCGACCCCTTCCTGGCGACACTGGCGCCTCTTCTTCCGCGCGGGTTTCCTGCCCTACCGATCGCGCAACCAGATGGAGGCCACCTGTCGCCGCTTCGAACCCGAGGTCCACGACCTGCGAAACTGGCAGATCGTCCCTGGCGATCGCGACTACCATTGATCCACGATCCGACCACACCGGTTCAGAACCGGATGACGTCGAATCCGAAATCCACCGTGAAGAGAACGAAATACGTATCGACACCCGGACGCGTGATGCCACGATCCCGCGGCTCGGTCCTCCGATAGCGGAATTCGAGAGTGCCGCTCCATGCCCGCGTGACGGCACCGCGGACCCCGACGATGGCCGTGAAATTGTCGCGCCGACTCCGGCTGTCCTCGATCGTCGTGATCGCTTGATCCCGAACCGCCTCGCCACTGCTTCCCGGAACGACCAGGAAATCCACGACCGTCGCCTCGGTCAGGGTCTCCCGACGGTCCCAGCTTCCGGCGATGAAACCGCTCCACCGGAGATTCCGTGGGGCAAACTCGAGATCCAGCGAGACCCGGTCGAGACTCGAGGCAAGACCATCACCGGAAGTGGTGCTCTGCCTTCGCGAATAGGCCGCCTCGAGATTCCAATCCGCGAGATCGATCGTGATCGAAGCCCCACCGAAGAAGGTCACCTCCGTCGCGTGGCCGACCCGTTCGCCCAGCGAGAGGGGGAATCGCTCGACCGGCCCGAGATCCGTCGCGGGAATCGGCGGCACGGAGACGAAATCGCAATCGCTCGCGAGTCCCGTCTGGCAACTCGCGAAAGCGGCACGAAAAAGATCGCCGTTTCGACTTCCTCCGACGAACTGACGCTCCCGCACGACCTGCGTATCGTCCTCGTCGGAGCGGATCCACGCCGGGCCGCCGTTCATCGAGAACCGGAGCCCGTCCGAGAGGACCCAGGTCCAGCGGAGGTCCGCACTCAGGTATTGCCCTCGAGAACCGAGCCGGGAAAGAGCCCGCTCGAATTCCTGGTCGACGTACGAGATACCGAGGCCGACGACGTGCTGTGACGCGACCCGGTAGCGCAGCTCAGACCCGACTTCGAAGGCCTGGCTGTCGTTGCGATCGATGTTCCGTTCGAAATCGATCCAGTGATGCGCACCCCGGACGCCAAGGGTCAGTCGCCTCGAGAGATCCCGCGTCAGCTCGAGCTCGAGGTCGTTGCGAAAATAACGACTCCGATTCGGGTCCAGTGCGGTGTCTGCGAGCGCGATATCCTGCCTCGAGAACCGCAGATTCGAGATGTCGCGGAATCGCTCGGTCAAGCGGAGAGAGGTCCTGCGATCGATGTCATACGTGCCACGCGCGCGAACGCGGCTCTCCCATGCGTCCACCCCGCTCTGATCGACATAGACCTGATAGGCGCCGGTGAAACCCAGATTCCACGTGAATCGTCCTTCGGAATCCGAGAGAGCGAGCACCGGACCGATCTGGAAGGAGTTCGCCGCATTGGCGTTGCCCGCATTCGAGAAGAAATTCGAGTTGTAGACGTATTGCGAGGAAAGCCCGAGCTGGAGCTCCTCGGCTCCCACGATCGGCGCGAAGAGCAGCATCCACGAGGCGCACCAGGCCGCTCCGCCGAACCGCCGCGATCGGCGCGTTCCTCCGATCATTCGGGCACGATGATCGTATCGCCCGGCTCGAGCAGGATATTGGAGTCCGGGGCGCGCCCCTTGATGAAGGCGGAATAATCGAAGCGGTATTCGACCTGTCCACCCGGGGTGTCACGAAGAATGCGGATCTTCGATTTCTTCGCGAAGGGCGTGAGTCCCCCCATCGACGCGAGGGCATCGATCACGCGCGTATTGCGCTGGAGGGGGACGATCCCGGATCGAAGAACGCCGCCGCCGATCACGCTGGCCACCTGGCTGCGCATCTCGGTGACCGCGATGTCGACATGGGGATTCGCCACGAATTCCGAGAGCCCGAGCCGGATGCGCTCGGCCAGCTGCTCGGGCGTCAGGCCCTCCGCCTGTGTGTCCCCGAGCAGGGGAACCGAGATCTTGCCATCCCGGCGGACGAGGACCGGGCCGGAAAGATCCGGCTGCTGCCAGACGGTCAGCTCCAGGAGATCGGGCACGCCAATCACGTATTCCGGGGCAGCCCCGACCACTCTCGTCTCGGGCGCGGGCGTCCAGGACGGTGTCGTGCAGCCGACCAGGAACAACAACAGGCCCGCCCCGACAGATCGGCGCAGGCCGCCTCTCTCCGCGTACTCAGCGTGTTTCGACATCTTCTTCTCCATCTCTCCATTCGCCCGACTGGAAAAGGTCATCGGTCCGATCATGCGCTCCGCCGCAGGCGCCCATCGACGAGAGCGCGCCCCAGCCGCGAGACGCTCGGCCGCAGCTGCGCACGGAAGAGCGCCGTCCCGTAGCGATGGACCGGCATACGCATGACGTCGAGGGGTTCCACGAAAGGGATCCGATCGATGCCACGCCGTCCGCCGAAGGCCACCTCGTATCCCGCCCGCCGGACCGCCTCCCGCACCGCACCGTCCGACCCGCTGGCGGGGTAGGCGAAGACGGGGTGGGGCGAGGCATCACCGAGTTCCGCCTGGATCCGCGCTCTCGAAGTCGACAGATCGAGCGCCAGGTCGTGCGGGGACAGCCGGGTACACAGCGCATGGCGATGCCCATGGGAGCAGACGCTCAGGCCCTCCTTCGCGAGCTTCCGAAGAGTGTCCCAGCCGAGGACATGCCCTCGACGAGGCACGTCCGCGAGCCTCGCGACCAGATCCTCGAGCCAGGCCATGGCCTCATCGTGCGGAAGCGCCTTGGCACGGGATCGGATCATCCGATGCGCCGCCCTCCGCGACGACGGATCGTCCAGGGGAAGGCGTCCGAGCAGCGGATCGGTGATCTCGCGCTCCTGCGTTCGTCGGAGCGCCGAGTGGAGCCGATCCCACCAGAAACCCGATTCCGGGGAATCGGGAAAGGCCGTCGGCACGAACAGGACCGCCGGCAGGCCCACTTCCCGGAGGATCGGCCAGGCCCGGCTTTCGAAATCCGTGTAGCCGTCGTCGAAGGTCAGCAGGACCGCTCTCAGAGGCAGCGGTCGAAGACCACGATGGGCCGCCATCAGATCGTCGAGGGAGACCGCCGCGTAGTGCCGTGCGATCACTTCGAGTTGTTCCCGGAAATCCCCGGGCGTCGCGCTGATCAATCCCGGATCGAGATCCGGCTCTGCGTCGGCCTCGTCGATCCGGTGGTAGGCGATCACACGCACGCGATCCTTCCGCCGATCCGCGGCTTCGAGTGCCGCCAGGAGACCGCAACGATCGAGCACGGACGCCGCGCGGCCTGCGAGGGACTTCATGAGCGAGCGGGCTCTTCGCCGGCATTCGCTGTGGAGGCGACCCAGACTCGTCGACCCCGGCGGAGCGAGACCAGCGCCATCACGAATCCTCCCATCGTTCCCAGGACGGCACCGATCGCGAGGATCAGCCTCGGTCTGGGCCAGACCGGCGACTCGGGCAGACCCGGCGCCTCGATCAGGCGTGCCGTGATCCCGACCTCCCCCGCTTCGGCCATGCGGGTCAGCAGGCGCTGATCGAGCAGTTCCCGACGACGCGCATCGATCATTCCCCGGATCCGGTCGAGATCGCTGAGGAACGCCTTCTCGTCCTGCCGGTAGCGTTCGAGCTCCGCCATCCTCTGACGCTCGACTTCGAAGACGGCGGCGAGCTCCTCCTCGAGGCCGCGGGCCGCCGCGATATCGCGTTCGAGCGCCTGGGGCGTGGCCTCGGAATTCGCCCTCAACTGTCGCTTCAGGACCTCCACCTCCTGCTGCGCCGCCTCGACCGCCGGATGGCGGGGCCGCAGCGTGAGCTGGACGCGAGCCAGCTCGGCCTCGGCCTGCCAGAGCCGTTCCTGCAGGACACGCGTCGCCGGATCGAGGATCGCAAGGCGCTTGCCTCCCGTCGCGAGCCGATTCTCGAGGGCGATCCGCTCGTTCCTCACCTCCGTCAATCGCGTCGATTGATCCCGCAGAACGGCCGCCTGGGCCTCGACGGCCTCCTCGGCACTGCCCCAGGTCGGGTGACGCTCGTGGAGTTCATCCAGCTCCTTCTGGATGGCGTCGGCCTCCGCTTCGAGAACACCGATCTCGGCTCGCTTCGCCTTCAGCTTCTGTTCCTGGGTCTGGCCTTCGATCGTGCGAAGGACATCGCGATAGGCGACGACGATGGCGTCGAGCAAGCGGACGCCGTAGAGGGCATCGGGACCGAGATAGCCGAGTGCCACGACCTGCGTGCCCGAAACCGGAGCCGCCTCCACGGATTCGAGCGCATCGGCGACCGCATCGTCTTCGGGATCGAGATGGGCCGCCCGCGGAACGGCCGCGACCGCGGCCGAAACGACCGAAGGGCTCTGCATGATCTCCGCCTGGGTCGCGATGAAGGCGGATCCGCCGGAACCGGCGCCGATCCGGGAATCGCCCGAAATCTCATGCCGCTCGAGCACGACCTGTGCGGTCACCGGATAGAGCGGCGTCGTCCACCACAGCAGGACCAGTGCCAGTCCGATGCCCACCACGAGTCCGGTCAGCAGGGTCTGTCGCCGCTCCCGGATCGCCTCCAGGAAGTCGTCCGGCCCCAGCGTGAAGGCGAACCCGGAACGCTGGGATTCCTGCTCCTGGGAATACAGGGAAAGAACCTGCTGGACGCCCGCACGCGTGAGTTCGAGCCGGACCTCGGGCTGCTCTCCCCCGTCGTCGGATTCGTCGCCTCGGCTGGGTAGATGAAGATCGCTCAAGCGTCCGGTCCCGACCCGCGCCCGCGGCACGCGGAAGGCCCGAAAAAAGACGCCATCCCGCGCTGCAGACCCGATGTCATTTCATAGTTAGTTCACCACATTGCCGGATTTCACCATCAAACTCAAGACATGAACAAATGTCCCAGAAGCCTGCGCGAAGCCTGCCGATTTCCTGCGACAAGGGGAGGCCTTGGGAAATGTCGCCGGATTGAAAAAAATGTGACGTGCAACACCCGGCCCGTAGGAAAAATGTTACTTTGGGGCGACTTCCCATCGCTGGGAAGTTTCGCCCAATCGCTTCCACTCGGATGAGCGCAATCGGAATCGTGGGGAGGCCCAGTGAACGAAGCGGCCAACATCAAAGCGAAGCCGACCGAATGGGCGGCGGGCCCCCCGCTCCAGCTGGAAACGCGGATCTACCGGAAGACGCGCGCCTATTTTATCAAGAAGCGCACGCTCGATCTGGCGATCTGTGGCCTCGTCCTTCCCCTCGCACTCCCGGTCCTCGCGATCTGTGCCCTCCTGGTCAAGCTCACGAGCCGAGGACCCGTCTTATTCGTCCAGGAACGGACGGGATTGGCTGGGCGCCGCTTCAAGATGCTGAAATTCCGCACGATGGTGCCCGGTGCGGCCGACCTGAAGCAGGACCTGAAATCCCGCAATCGAATCGATGGTCCCGACTTCAAGCTGGCCGATGATCCCCGCATCACCCGCATCGGCGCATTCCTGCGGAAGTCGAGCCTCGACGAGGCGCCGCAGCTCTGGAATGTGATCCGGGGCGACATGAGCCTCGTCGGTCCACGTCCGACGTCGTTCACGCCCGACACCTATGAACTCTGGCATACGGAGCGACTCGACGTGATGCCGGGCCTCACCGGCCTCTGGCAGATTGTGGGTCGCGGCGATACCGACTTCGACGCACGCGTCCGACTCGATATCGCCTATGTGCGCCGCCAGAGCCTGCCCCTCGATCTGTCGATCCTCCTTCGGACGGTTCCGGCCGTCCTGTCCCGGCGCGGAGCCTATTGAGCCGCCATGTCTGCCTTCCAACATCACATGAGATTCTGGGCGATCTGGATGCTGTCCGTCTCGGCACTCCTGATGGTCAACCCCGGCTGGGACTTCGGCTGGGTCGAACTCGCAGCGGCGTTCAGTCCCCTCGTGATGGCGATCGATCGGCGGATCTGGAGGGAACCGGCCCTCGCGATCGGGCTCCCGACGATCACGCTTCTCTGGCTCGCCGACCCCGCCCAGGCCACGATTCCCCGACTCCTGCTCGGCTGGGGGGTCTTCGCCAGCGGAGTCGTCCTGGCCGCTCGCACGATCGATACGCAGCGGGAGATCGAAGCCATTGCCGGGGCGGTCGCCTGCCTGCCCTCGGATCGGGAGTCGATCGACGCCTTCCACAAGGCCCTGGCCCGGGAGATCGGGCGCGCGCGACGGCACGAGAAGACCTTCGTCGTTCTCTCGATCGGCGTGGGGCCGGCTGCCGTCCCGAGCGCCACGCCCCATCCCGTCCCGGACGAACTCTGGCGTTCGATCGCCGAGAATCGCGCCCGACTGGAACTCGGGGATCTCGTGCGGACCGAACTTCACGTGTATTCGGACGTGACGATCGAAGGCGATCGGATCCTGGCCCTCGTCCCCGAAATCGGCCCGAGTGCCACCGATGCCCTCGGCGAACGCCTGCGAAAAGCAGCGCGGGCTCGCCTCGGCAGCGACATCCGCCTCGGCATCGGGCGGTTCCCGCACGACGCCGTCTCCGCAACGGATCTGATCTCGGCGGCGGATGAAGACCGGAAGACCGACAATCTGGTCCCGCTTCCGACGGGCCGGATCGGCCGCCCGCCTGCCGGATCCGACGAGTCGACCTCCGACGTGCAAGGCTGATGTCGAGCGACCCCCTCGCAATCGCCCCCGAGACGCCCTCCGCGCCGATCCCGACTGCCGACACGGACAGGCCGCTCCGACTGGCCTACATCATGTCCCGCTTTCCGAAGTTGACCGAGACCTTCGTTCTCGACGAGATCCTCGAGCATGAACGCCAGGGGCATTCCGTCGAGGTCTTTCCCCTCTGGCGGGAAGAGCCCGACCTCGTCCATGGTGATGCCCTCCCGATCGTGGCAAGAGCACATTTCACCCCGACGCTCGATATGGCGATCCTGCGAGACAATCTGCACTGCCTGCTCTCGAAACCGGGGCTCTACGTCTCGACCCTCCTCTGCCTCGTTCGCGCCAATCGGAGAAGTCTCCGCTATCTCGCCGGTGCCCTGGCCGTCTTCCCCAAGGCGTGCAGTTTCGCCCGACGCATGCGCCGACTCGGGATCGACCATGTCCACGCGCACTTCGCCAGCCATCCCGCCGCGGCCGCCTTCGTCGTGGGGCGCTTCTCGGGGATCCCCTGGAGCTTCACGGCACACGGGTCCGACCTGCATCGGGAACAGTCGATGCTGCGCGAGAAGGTCGAAGAAGCCGCCTTCGTCGTCGCGATCTCGGACTACAATCGACGCTTCATCCTCGATCGCGTCGGCCAGCCATGCGCCCCGAAGCTGGTCGTGATCCATTGCGGAATCGATCCCGCCCGCCATGGGCGAGCACGGCGAAGAAAAGCGGCGGAGGAACCTTTCGAGATCGTCTGCGTCGGAACGCTTCACGAAGTGAAGGGCCAGGGATTCCTGCTCGAGGCCTGTGCCGCACTCACAGACCGGGGTCTCCGCTGGCGATGCCACCTCATCGGCGACGGGCCCGACCGCGAACGCCTGGAGACCCGCGCCCGGGAACTCGGCATCGGGGAACGGGTGATCTTCCACGGCGGCTGCGAACGGCGGGAGGTCGGACGGCTTCTCTCGCAGATGGACGTCTGCGTCGCGCCGAGCATTCCGACTCGGGATGGCCGCCGCGAGGGCATTCCCGTCGTCCTGATGGAAGCCGCGGCAGCCGCCCTCCCTCTCGTCGGAAGCCGCCTTTCGGGCATCCCCGAACTGGTGAGCGACGGGGAGACCGGTCTCCTCGTCGAACCGGGAGACGTCGGCGGTCTCGTGACGGCCCTGGAACGCATCGCCCGGGATCCCCGGCTGGCCGATCGTCTCGGCACGAACGCCCATGCACTTCTCGAAAGCGCTTTCGATCTCGAACGCAACGTCGCTCGTCTACGGGAGCAGATCCGGACCGGGGTGGCGGCATGATGGCATTCCTTCTCGGCCTCGCGCTTCTCGCCATCGGCGGCCCCTTCATCGTCTACCCGATCCTCCTCTTCCTGAACGCCCGTTTCTTCCCCCGACCTCTTCTCATGGAAGGGCATCCCTCCGACCTGCCCCATGTGAGCCTCATCATCTGTGCACATGACGAGGCGGACTCCGTCGCGGCCCGTCTCGAGAACGCGCTCGACCTCGACTACCCCGAAGATCGCCTCGAGATCCTGCTCGCGTCGGACGGCTCGGGCGATGCGACGGTGCCGATCGCCCGGGCCTTCGAGGACCGCGGCGTCCGCGTGCTCGACCTGCCTCGACAGGGCAAGGCCCGAGCGCTCGAAGCTGCGGTCGAGGCCTCCACCGGCGGGATCCTCGCGTTCTCGGATGCCAACAGTCATTGGCCCGCCACGGCCCTGCGCGCGCTGGTCCAACCCTTCCGGGATCCGCGGGTCGGGGGCGTCGCCGGGGACCAGCGCTACCGATCTTCGACCGCGAATGGCGAAGCGGCCGGCGAGCGCAGCTATTGGCAGTTCGACCGGATGTTGAAACGCTGGCAGAGTGTCGCGGGCAATGTCATCTCGTCCACGGGTGCCATCCATGCCGTGCGCCGCGAACTCTTCGAAGCGCCACCGGAGGATGCGACGGATGACTTCATGATCTCGACCGGGGTGATCGCGCAGGGACGTCGTCTCGTCTTCCAGGAGGACGCCGTCGCCATCGAACCACCCGCCGCCGGCCATGCCGGCGAATTCCGGCGAAAGGTCCGGATCATCACCCGCGGCCTCCGGGCGCTCGGGTATCGAAGACGGCTGCTCGATCCCACACGCCACGGCCTCTACGCGATCGAACTCTTCGTGCACAAGTTGTGGCGGCGGCTCACGTGGATTCCATTCTTCGGGCTCTGCCTGGCGAGCCCCTTCCTGATCCGGGCGGGCGGCATCCCCGCCCTCTTCGGATTCGTGACGATCGGCCTCGTCGCTTCCGGGCTGCTGGGCCTCGGATCCTCCGCGGCGAGGCGGTTCAAGCCGATCTCGATCCTGGCCTATGTCCTGATGGTCAATGCGGCCTGTGCCGTCGCTTTCTCGAATGCCCTGCGTGGCCGGCAGGTCTCCCGATGGGAGCCCGATCGTGGCATCGGACATTCCCCGGACAGGGTCTCATGACCTGGATCGCCCCGGTCACGCTCTTCCTCCTCTACTTGAACGTCCCGGCGGTCGCCGTCCGGATCCACGGCGCGCCCTTCGTGTTGGCTGCCCTCGTTCCGATGATGCTCGCCCTTCCCGTCGCCCACCGCGTGCTGCTTCGAGGCGAGCCCCTGCGCTTTCCGACGATGCTGCTCGCCGCCTTCGCCATGTCGTGCCTCCAGCTGCTGAGTGCACTGCACTCGGCGCGGCCGAACGAATCCCTCCCCAGCCTGCAGACCTGGTTGATCGAGGGCGTCCTCCTGGCGCTCCTCGTTGCCAATGCCGTTCGCACGCGCTTCGAGCTGCGATGGGCCGTGATCGCAATCGTCACCGCGGGCGCGATCATGGGAGCCCTCGTCCTGCTCCAACAGATCCTGGGTCCAGCCGATCATGCCTTCCTCGGATTCGCCCAGCTCGATTCCGCCATCGCCGATGCCGAAGGCCAGATCCAACGCCGCCTGGCCGGACCGATCGGAGAGACCAACCGCTTCGCCCAGATCATGGCCGTCCTGATTCCCATCGCGGCCTGCTCTGCTGCGACGACTCGCGGACGTACTCGACTGGCCTGGTGGGGGGCCACGGCCCTCATCGTCGCGGGAATGACCCTCGCCTTCTCGCGAGGGGCCATCGTCGCGCTCGCCATCGCCCTGCCCTTCGCCCTGATCTTCGGAATGCTGCGACCTCGGCAGCTCGCCGTGACGGTCGTCCTGGCCTTCTCGATCCTGCTCGCCATGCCCCACTACGCCGAGCGGGTCGCGAGCATCGGCCGGGTCGCGGCACAGGGTCTGGGGCTCGGCCCCGTCGGGCTCCGCAACGCCGATGGCGCTTCCCGGGGTCGGCTCACGGAGATGAAGGCGGCGAGCATGCTGTTCATGGATCATCCGATCCTGGGCGCTGGCCCGGGACTCGCTCCCCACTACTACCGCCAATACGCCGGGATCGTGGGGGGCAAGGTCCGACCCGAAGACCGACGCGCCCACAACCTCTTCCTCCAACTGGCGGCCGAAACGGGCCTCGTCGGCCTCGGATCCTTCCTCCTCGTCGTGGCCCTCGCCTTTCGAGGCCTGGAACGGGCGCGAAAGCGACTTCGGCGAAGCGACCGGGAGCTCTGGGGGCTCGTCTGCGGACTCGAACTCGGCCTGATCATCTCCCTCGCGACCAGCCTCTTCCTGCACGCGGCCTACATCCGCTATTTCTGGCTGCTGCTCGGGCTGGCCGCCACGGCTGCGGCCCAGCAGAAACCACCCGTTCTCGTCACGCTGCTCGAGCGGATGTTCCGCCAGACTGCGGCGCGGATCCGGGCCGACGCATGAACCAGGACATTCGCCAGCGCGGCAATCCGGGACAGAGCGCTCTCGGCCGGCACGTCCGGGGATCCAGTCTGCTTCTTCTCGGACGCATGGCGTCCAAGGTGGTGAATTTCGGCGTCCAGGTCGCGATCGTCCGACTCCTCACCAAGGACGACTATGGCGCCTTCGCCTACGGGCTGGCCCTGGCCCTGGCGGGCGAACTCGTCGTCAAGTTCGGGCTGGGACGCGGAGCGAACCGCTACGTTCCCTACTACGCGGAACGGGGCGAGCACGCGAAGGTGATCGGAACCCTGGCGCTGGTCGGATCCGTCATCGTTACCCTGGGCATGGTCTGTTTCGGGATCCTCTGGTGGGGATCCGGCCGGGGCTGGTCGGGATTCCCGACCGGAGAAGGCGCTCGCGTCGTTCTCATCCTCTCGCTCCTGGCACCCAT
>DRKE01000370.1 GCA_011051925.1 Deltaproteobacteria bacterium | reverse complement strand
GTCAGCCTCGAAGGCGCCGTCGGATGAGTCGAAGGAAGCCCGTCATGTCCGAACCCCCGCTTCTCAGCATCCGGAACCTTCATGTCGCCGTCGACGATTCCGAGATCCTCAAGGGCATCGATCTCGAGATCCGCGCTGGCGAGGTCCATGCCGTGATGGGACCGAACGGTTCCGGCAAGAGCACCCTGTCGAATGTCCTGGTCGGAAAGCCGGGATACGAGGTCACCCAGGGCGGAATCCTCTACAAGGGCGAGGACCTGCTCGAGATGCCACCGGAGATCCGGGCCAGGGAGGGCATCTTCCTCGCGTTCCAGTATCCGGTCGAGATCCCGGGCGTCGCGAACAACTATTTCCTCCGAACGGCGCTGAACACGATCCGGACCCATCGCGGCCTTCCCGAACTCGACGCGATGGATTTCCTCTCGATCCTGAGAGAGAAGATGAAACTCGTGGAGATGCCCGACGACATGATGTCGCGGGCGATCAACGAAGGTTTCTCGGGTGGCGAGAAGAAGCGCAACGAGATCCTGCAGATGCTGCTTCTCGAGCCGACGCTCTGCATTCTCGACGAGACCGATTCCGGCCTCGACATCGACGCGTTGCGCATCGTCGCGAATGGGGTCAACCAGCTGCGCTCGCCCGAGCGCGCCATGCTCGTCATCACCCACTACCAGCGACTGCTCGACTACATCGTGCCCGACCATGTCCACGTCCTGTCGGACGGCCGCATCATCCGATCAGGCGGCAAGGAACTCGCTCTCGAGCTCGAAGCCCGGGGCTATGGCTGGCTCGAAGAGGAGGCGTCGGCATGAGCCGGGCAATCGACTCCCTCCGCGCCCTGCGTCCGCCTGACGACGAGGGCTGGATCGGCCGACTCCGCGAAGAGGCCTTCGCCCGCTTCGAAGAGCAGGGCATTCCCTCGCGCCGGCTCGAGGCATGGCGGGGCACGAGTCTCGCCCGGCTCGAGGCGATGGACTTCGGGAGGGTGGGTCCCGATCGATCGGGTCGGACCGGGACCGCGGAAACGACGGCCCGGACGGACGACGGGACGGATTCGTCGACACCCGCGCTCGTCTTCATCGACGGCCGCTTCGATGAGGCGGCTTCTCGAGCGTCGGGCAAATCGATCGAATGGCCACGGGGTCTCCGCGTCCTGACCCTCGCCGAAGCGATCGAAGGGGAGCCCGGACTTCTCGAAGGACGCCTCGCGCGCCTCGCCGATCCGAAGCGCCATCCACTCGTCGCGCTCCAGACGGCCTTTCTCGAGGATGGCGCCGTCGTCATGATCGAAGCCGGGACGAGCATCGCCACTCCGATCCGTCTTCGCTTCGTCTCGACCGGGGAGCCAGCAGCGGAAGTCCCGGTCGAGCGGGCGACCGGATCGGGCGACGTCGTGGATGTCGACGCGAGCCGGGAACCTCGAGCCAGTGCCCGTTTTCCCCGCCTGCTCGTCGTTGCAGAAGCCGGAAGCGACGCGAGCCTCTGGATCGAACACGTCTCGACCGGGACGGCGCCGGGCTTCACGGCTTTCATTTCGGAGATCCATCTGGCCGACGGCGCGCGAGTCGAATACCTCGAGACCCAGGAAGGGGATCCGGAGTGGATCCATTTCACGAGTACCCATGCGCGCCTCGAGCGCGGCGCCCACTTCGACGCCCACGTCTTCAGTCTCGGCACGAACCTCGTCCGAAGTGAACTCGAGATCGAGCTCGCCGAGCCCGACGCGGAAACCACTCTCTGTGGCCTGCTCCTCGGACGGGAGGCCGGACACATCGATCACTACACGACCGTCGATCATGCTGCGAAGCGATGTCGGAGCGAAGAGGAATACCGTGGCATCCTCGGCGACCGGTCCGAGGGTGTCTTCCGAGGGCGCGTGATCGTCCGACCGGGCGCCGCCAGGACCGACGCCAGACAGTCGAATCCGAACATCCTGCTCTCGGATCACGCGAGCATCGACACGAAACCCCAGCTCGAGATCTACGCAGACGACATCCGGGCGAGCCATGGCGCGACGATCGGCCAGCTCGATCCCGACGCGGTCTTCTTCCTCCGGGCCCGAGGGCTCGGCCCCGACCAGGCGAGACTCCTGCTGACGAAGGCTTTCGCGAACGCGATCGTCCTGCGCATCGCGAACGAATCGCTGCGCGACGAGGTCGGCTCACGGGTTTCGGATACGCTCGCCCACTTCTCGCCGTCGACCGAAGCCGGGGGGGCGGAAGGATGACCCTGAACATCGAAGCGATCCGCAAGGATTTCCCGATCCTCCAGACTTCGATGCGCGGCAAGCCGCTCGTCTACCTCGATACGGCCGCCAGCGCCCAGAAGCCGCGCGCGGTCATCGACGCCATGTCGGATTTCTATCGCAACCACTACGCCAACATCCACCGTGGCGTCTATCGACTCTCGGCCGAAGCGACGAGACGATACGAGGCCACGCGGGGTCGCGTCGCGCGCTTCATCGGCGCCCCCGACGAGCGCGAAGTCATCTTCGTCCGCAACGCGACCGAAGCGATCAATCTCGTCGCACGAAGCTGGGGTGAGGAAGAGATCGGACCCGGCGACGAGATCGTCGTCACGACCATGGAACACCATGCGAACATCGTCCCATGGCAGATGCTCGCCGAAAAACGAGGGGCCATCCTGCGTGTGGCCGCGATCTCCGACGAGGGCGAGCTCGACGAGGACGATCTCGTTCGTCTGCTCGGACCGAAGACGAGATTGCTCGCTTTCACCGAGGTCTCGAACGCCCTGGGAACGATCAATCCCGTCGCCCGACTCGCGGCGATCGCCCGGGAGCGCGGGATCACGACCCTCGTCGACGGGGCACAGGCCGTCCCCCACCATCCGGTCGATGTCGCTGCCCTCGGCTGTGATTTCTACGCCTTCTCGGGGCACAAACTCTTCGGGCCGAGCGGGGCGGGCGTTCTATGGGGACGCTTGCCGCTCCTCGACGCGATGCCGCCTTTTCTGGGCGGGGGCGACATGATCGAGAGCGTTTCCTTCGAAGGCACGACCTTCGCGCCCGTTCCCCAGAAATTCGAGGCCGGCACCCCCGACATCGCGTCGGTCATCGGCCTGGGCGCGGCCATCGACTACCTCGACTCGATCGGAATGGATCGGATCGCGGAATACGAGCATGCGCTGCTCCTGCATGCCACCGATCGGCTGCGCGAGATCCCCGGCCTCCGGATCGTCGGAACGGCCCGCCACAAGGCGGCCGTCCTCTCCTTCGTCCTCGACGGCGTCCACCCCCACGACATCGGGACGCTCCTCGATACCGAGGGAATCGCCATCCGTGCGGGCCATCATTGCGCCCAGCCACTCATGAAGCGGATGGGTGTCGCCGCGACGGCCCGCGCCTCCCTTTCCTTCTACAACACCCGCGAAGAGATCGACCATCTCGCGGCCGCCCTTCGAAAGACCCGGGAGATCTTCTGCTGATGGACGATCTACGCGAGCTCTATCAAGAGACGATTCTCGACCACAACAGGAAGCCCCGGAATTTCGGGCCTCTCGAAAACGCGAATCGCGAAGCCGACGGGCACAATCCCCTCTGCGGCGACCAGCTGACGGTCTATGCGCGTGTGAACGACGAAGGCATCGTCGAAGACCTCCACTTCGAGGGATCGGGCTGTGCGATCTCGAAGGCTTCCGCGTCGCTGATGACCGAATTCGAGAAGGGCAAGAGCCTCGAGGCGGTCCGTGCGGACTTCGAACGGTTCCACGACCTCGTGACTTCGCCGCCGGATTCACCGGCCGAGACCGAAGGGCTCGGCAAGCTCGCCGTCTTCTCGGGCGTCCGCGAATATCCGATGCGCGTGAAATGCGCGACGCTGGCCTGGCATGCACTGCGCGCTGCCCTCGAAGACGACGGCAAGACCGTCAAGACGGAATAGCCCGGGGGAGCGGACATGTTCGATTGGCTCCAGACGAAACGGAAACGCAAGATGCAGGACACCCGAGACGAAGATCACATGAACGAACGGAAGATCGAAATGGCCGGGGAACACGCCGACGAAGGTCCGCCTCGTGCCGAAGACCCCGAAGCGCCCGGCACGTCGGACTTCGCTTCCGCCGACTCCCAGGAGGACGAAGAGCGGGATTCCGGGCTGAGTCCTGCCATGCAGATCCGGGATCGCATCATCGGTGTTCTCAAGACCATCTACGATCCGGAGATTCCGGTCGACATCTATGAACTCGGACTGATCTACGGTGTCGAGGTCACGGACGATGGCGAGGCGCACATCACGATGACGCTGACGACGCCGATGTGTCCCGTCGCGGAAACACTCCCGCCCGAAGTCGAGGACAAGGTCCGGAACGTGCTCGGCGTGACGGACGTCTCCCTCGACCTGGTCTGGGATCCGCCGTGGAGCGTCGACATGTTGTCGGATGCGGCCCGGCTCGAACTGAATCTGATGTAGACGATCCGATCTTGACCGGGATCGCCGTCGCCTCGTTCGTCGCCTTCGGAACACTCCTCGTCCTCTTCGGTGCGAACGCAGCGGAGATCAGTCGCGCCCTATCGCTCGACTACGCCGATCTCGGGCTCCTCGGCTCGATGCTCTCCCTCGGCCTCGGTCTCGGGATCCTCGGCGCCGGCCCTCTCGCCGATCGTCTCCCGCGCCGTGCGCTCTTCGTTTCGTCCTGCGGCGTCGTCCTGGGCGCCACGTTGCTGCTCGGACCCGAGACGTCATATCGCGAGCTCCTCGTCCTGATGGTCGCGATCGGATTCGGGGCCGGCTTCTACGAAACGGTGTTGAACGCGCTCATCATCGAGGCCTTCGGTGAGGACGCGGGCCGCCGCCTTCTCTTCATCCATTCGGGTGCGCCCTTGGCCGCGTGCATCGTACCCATCCTGGTCGACGGCGCTCGCGTCGGCTTGGGAACCGAGTGGTACACGACCTTCCGGATCGCGGGCCTGATCCATGTCCCCCTCGTGCTGGCCGCGTTCTTCGTTCCCATGGACGCTCGACGCGTCGAGCCAGGCAACGAAGGACACCTCGATCGATCCCAGGACTCCGATCCCGTCCGTCCCGCCGAACGTGGCAGCGATCGCCTCGCGCTGATCTCGATCTGCATCGCCACGTTCGCGTACGTCGGCGTCGAGTCGGCCGTCACGATCTTCATCGCCGACCACGTCCTCATCGACCTCGGGTTCGGATCCGCGCGGGCCGCCGCCACGATCAGCGCATTCTGGGGGGGCCTCCTCGCCGGAAGGCTCGGCGCAGGACTTTCTCCCCGTTCCCCGGCCGCCGGAACCGTCGCGCTTCTCTCGCTCGCCGGCGCGGCCCTGGTCCTCGCGTCCGGTCTGGGCTGGATCCGCGTGCCCGAACTCGCGATCGGCGGTGCCGGTCTCGTACTCGGAGGCGTCTTTCCGATCCTGATCGGATTGGCGGGAACGGCCCGACCTTCTTCTGCAGGAATGGCAGTCGGCCTCGCCGGGGGAATGGGGTCTCTGGGGGGATTCATCGTCCCCTGGTGCACGGGCCGACTCGCGAGGGGTCTCGGCCTACCCGTCGCGATCGCGGCTCTTTCGGGTTGGCTCCTCTTGTTGGTCGCCGCTGCCCTCGCGGCCCGTTCACGGCGCGGGGTGGTATCGTAGCCGCGTGGACCCCTCCGAAGCGGGCATCGTCGTGACCGGCGCCAACGGCCAACTCGGTCGGGCGATCCTGACTCGACTTTCTCGAAGCGGGCGGGGACCCGGAGCGCCAGTGCGCGCGCTCGTGCGCTCGGAACGTGCAAGGCAGACGATCGAGTCGATGGGGCTCGATCCCGCACCCGAGATCCGGATCGTCGACTACCTCGATCCCCGCGCGATGGAAGAAGCCCTCCGCGACAGGCACTGCGTGATCCATCTGGTCGGCATCATCAAGGAGACGCGGACGACCCGGTATGTCGAGGCCCACGAACGAACCTGCCAGGCATTGACCGTCGCGGCGAATCGGACGAGGATCGAGCGAATCGTCTACCTCTCGATCCTGGGTTCCTCGCCCGATTCGGACAACGCCTGCCTCGCGTCGAAGGGGCG
>DRKE01000369.1 GCA_011051925.1 Deltaproteobacteria bacterium | reverse complement strand
GCTGGTCGGGCGTGCCCGGATCCAGCAGGTGGCGAGCGTGAAGGAGGCCGTCGAGGCGCTCGAAGGATTCGGCGGGAAGCGAAGGGGCCTGGAACCGGAGACTCGGGTGGTGACGGACGACGACGGGCCCTGGTGATCAGCCCATCGGCGGAACACCCGTGAGATCACAACCGGCGAGCAGTCCACCGTCGATCACGATCGACTGTCCCGTGATCGCCGAGGCCTCGTCGCTGGCGAGAAAAAGGACGAGATTGGCGACCTCTTCCGGACGGATCGTCCTGCCCAGCGCATGCATGTCGGCGATCGCTTCCCGGCTCTTCAGCCCGAGGCCCACGACGGCGTCGAGCATCGGGGTTTCGACCGCACCGGGGCAGACCGCGTTCACGCGGATTCCCCGGCGTCCGTATTCGAGGGCGGCCGTGCGCGTGAGATTGACGAGCCCGGCCTTGGCCGTGGCGTAGGGCGCATTGCCGGGACTCGAAACGTGGCCATAGATCGAGGAGGTCGAGATGATCGATCCGCCGCCCTGCTCCAGCATGTGGGGGATGGCCGCCTTCATGCCGTACATCGCTGCGGTCAGCATGACGCGCAGGCTCCGGTCCCAACCTTCGGGGTCGAGATCCGCGACATAGCCCCCGGTGCTGGTCGCCGCGTTGTTGAAGAGGATGTCGATCCGGCCGAATTCCCGGACGGCCTCGTCGACACTCGCGGTCACTTCCTCGAGCCGGCTCACGTCACAGCGCGTGAAGCGCGCTCGCCCACCAGCGGCCTCGAGCTCCCCGACGATCTTCTTTCCGCCCTCCTCGTCGATGTCCGCGCAGACCACGGCCGCTCCTTCTTCGACGAAACGACGCAGGGTCGCCCTGCCGATCCCTCCGCTCCCGCCGGTCACGAGCGCGACCTTGCCTTCGAGACTGCACTTCATCGGGACTCCCTTCCGCAAGGCCGATCCGCCGACCCCTCTTGTCCTCGTGTCCTTCCGCATCGTGTGTCCGGATCCCCCGGATCACAGGTTCCGGAAATAGCCGCCATTGACCGACAGCACCTGTCCCGTGACCCAGCCCGCTTCGTCGGAAGCGAAGAAGACGGCGGCCGGTCCGACATCGTCGGGCGTCCCGAACCGTCCGAGGGGGATCTTGTCCGGCGAACCCGCATCCCAATCTCCGGGAACGAGACCCAGGGCGATCGTATTCACCGTGACCTGCTGCGGGCCGACTTCACAGGCGAGGGATCGCTGGAAGCCCATCGCGGCCGCCTTGCCGCCGCTGTAGACCGACATGCCCATGCCGACGCCCGCCCGTCCCGCGTCCGATGAGATCGTGATGATGCGCCCGTGGTTTCGACGGCACATCCCCGGCAGGACGGCATGGATCCCGTTCAGGACGGCGTAGAAATTGATGTCGATGTACCGATGCCAGTCGCCGGGCGCCATGTCGAGAAACGGGGTGGGCAGGGCGGGCGCTGCGCCCGCGTTGCCCGCGTTCGAGACGAGGATGTCGACCGGGCCGAGCTGCGATCCGACCGCGGCGACGGCCTCTTCGACGGCTCCGAGATCGGTCATGTCGGCAGGGACCGCAAGCGCCTGTGCCCCCGTCCGGGCCAATCCTTCGGCGGCGGCGTGGGCCCGGTCGGCCACGACGTCGTTGATTGCGACCGCGGCACCCTGGCGCGCGAGGGCCTCGGCGATCGCGAGGCCGACATGCCGCCCAGCGCCGGTCACCAGCGCGACCCTGCCCCTCAGATCGAACACCGTCGTCCGTCTCCTCTTCTCCGTCTGCCGATCCCCGTGGCTTCCGGCCCCTGTCCGCGATGGGCTGATGGCGGGGACGGCCCGCCCCCGTTCCGACGGCCCTCCATCATGCGCCGATCATGCGAAGCAGATCGTACTCGAGCTCGACCACGCGTCGTCCGCTGGCGGCCAGGACGATCGAGTCCGCCTCGCCGCCCACGAAGGCCTGGGCCTGTCGGGCGAGACCGAGTCCCCACCAGAGGGTTCTCGCCACCGTCCACCACGCGAAGGCCTCGTCTCGCCATTCGCCCCCGGCCTCGGCGTAGGCCTCGCGCAATCCGTCGAGACTTCCGAATCCACCGACCGTGCGATCGTCGTTCCCGAATCGCCAGGTCCGCAGGCAGAGCCAGGCCAGGTCCTCCATCGGATCGCCGCGATGGGCGAGCTCCCAATCGAGGACGGCGGAGAGGCCATCGTCCGAGACGAGCAGGTTTCCGAGTCGGAAATCCCCATGAACGATCGCCTCCTGTGGGACGCTGGGAATCGCATGGCGGCGGAGCCAGCGGAGTCCGAGCCGGAAGCTCGGATGGGGTGTCGTCAGCGTTTCGAGCAGCCGTTCGAGATCGTTCGCATAGTCGAAGGGATCGGCCGGGGCTGGAAGGCGCTCGAAGGCATCGGTCGGGATCCGGTGGATCGCGGCGAGTGCCGAGCCGCAGTCGGTCGTCAGTTTCGGCCCCAGACCCGCATCCGCCTCGATCTTCCGGAGGATCCGTCGCGGGATCGATTCGCCTTCGACATGGCTCGTGACGAGGGTGCCCGTCTTTTCGTCCCAGGCGAGGACCCGCGGGACCGCGACGCCGCCCGCCCGCGCGGCTCGCAGCAGCGCGGCTTCGAGCCCCGTGTCCGAGACGTCGAGGGCCCGACCCGCGATCTGCGCCACGGCCTTCTTCGTTTCGCCGTTCCGGACGAGGTCGATGAAGAGCGTCTTGCGCTGCGCCCCGACGGAGGCGACCCCCGTGATCCGGACCTCGTCGACGTCCGGGAAGAGTCCTGCCAGATGACGGGTGACGCCTTCCGCATCCTTCGCGCTCATGAGGCGTATCCCGGTCGGTCGATCGCGAGTCGCCGTTCCACGTCGGCCAGCAGCAGCAAGCGGACCCGTTCGTCGAAATCCGCATCGTCCGCCCTCGGAGCGTTGGCCACGTGGGCCTCGGAATCCCGATGCGCGGAGCGGCCGTCGTCCGTTCCCTGGCGAAGCCGCGCATCGAGTTCTCCGACCAGCTCCGGAAGCGGCGCGTCCCGCCCCAGCAGATCGGCCAGGGCCCGGCGGGATGTTTCCGCGGCGGTCGGCCCGAGATGGATCTCCCGCTCGAGGATCCGACAGAGATTCGCGATCACCCGGACCGCGTGTTGCGCGGGTCCCGCGGTCGAGGCCAGGACCTCATCGTCGAGGGTTCGCGCGATGGCCCCCAGGAGCGTCGCCATGTCGGGTTGATCGAGCATCGGATCCGCCTTTTCTTCCCACTCTTCCCACTCCGTCCGACTGCGGAGGAGCGGGACAGGCCGGGCCGGGGCCAGGCGCCCCCTCGTCTGCCGTCATTCGATCGGAACGAGCGGGCGGCCTTCGTCGTCGAATTGATGAAGGTATTCGGCGATTCCGTGGCCCGTCATCCCATCGAGGGTCCAGCGCGTGAGTCCTTCGTTCACGACCGTCCGACCGGCTCGGGCGCCCCCCGGAAAGACCCGCAGGACGTCACCCCGAAGCACGTGTTCACGACCACGCTTGTCGACCGCCGTCACGAAGCAGGTCTTCTGGGTGATCCCGTCGGCTCGGGTCTCCGTTCGAATACGCCATTCGACGAGGCTCGTGAGTTCGCCATCGCGCCAGACCCAGCCGCGATGGAGATCGCCGGCGTCCGTACCGATCCGGATGCCGCCGAAATGGATGTCGTCGGAGATGTTGATCGAGAACCAGCGCCACATCTTCGGGCCGCCCCAGCGGCGCGGCCCCCAGGACTTGTCGCGGTTGCCCCGGGCCTGTTCGCCGAGCGTCAGCCGCTTTCCGTCCGCCTCGATCCATCCCGACCAGCGCCCCGCCTGCTCGAGATGGCCCTTGCCCGTGGCCTGGCCCGTGGCGGCACTCGCGCCGCTTCCCTGCGCTCCCTGACCGTCGACGCCGACCATCGGCATCAAGGCCTCGAACTCGAGATCCAGGACGAGGCGGGTGTCGGCCTGCTCCCGGGTGCCGAGGGAATAGAGCCTGGCGTCGCAATCCGCCGTGAGGCGCCAGCGCCGACCCTCCTCGAGGCAGGCATAACGCACGCCGCCGACCTCGAGGGGCGATTCGCACATCTCGTCCTGCTCCCGGACGGCGCGTGCGAAGGCCAATCGGTTGCCGGGCTGCCAACTGGCGAGCATCACGTCCATCGTGCCTTCGTTGGGCCGGATGCCGATTCGCGTATAGAGGCCGACATCCTCGTGGGGATCGTATCCGTTGAAGTAGTAGGACTCGCTCCAGGCGGATTCGCCTTCGACGGGATGCATGCGGTCGTGTCTGGCATCGAGAATCGGCATCCTGGGCTCCCGTTTCGGTTCCTCACGCGCGCCGCGAGTCGGCCGTGGGTCGCGGGCTCGAAGGATCGTGACGTGGCGGGCTCTCGTGGGTCGTAGACCGGCAAGTGAAGCCCATCCGCCCGCTCTCCTGCAAGGCCGGGGTGAGGCCGGATCCGGCTGCGGATCAGCGCCTTCGGGATTCGGCAGCCGGGCAGGCCTCGGCCCCCTGGATCGAGAAGGCGAGCAGTCCGATCGCCAGGCCGCCCGCCAGCACTCCCCGGAACGATTCTCCGAAGAGGAGCCAGCCCGTGCTCGCGATGGCGGCGTAGATGCCGAAGGTGGCGGCGGCGACGTCGAGCCACGGGCGGAGACCGATCCGTCGGCAGGGAAGCCCGGTCATCCGAGCGACGGGCGCCCAGGCGCCCGCGGGTCGGACACGAACGAAAAAGGCCTTCAGCGTGGCGGCCTCCTCGGGTGGCGTCGCCAGGGTGACCGCGAAGGCGATGGGGAGCGCGAAGAGGACGACGAGCACGAGAGAGAAGGGGAAGGCGATGTCACTGAAGACGCCGACGAGGTTCGCGCCCAGGAGCGAGGCGGTCATGACGGCGATCTCGCTCCACGCGTTGATCCGCCACCAGAGCCAGCGAAGGAGTCCGACGAGCCCCGTTCCCGCGCTGATCATCGCCAGGAATCTCCAGGCTCCAGCGATGGAATCCATGGCGAGGGTGGCGCCGACGCCCGCTGTGGCGAGGAGCACGACGCTCGCCCGTGCGACGACGATCCGTCTCGCCTGCGAGGCCCCGGGATCGAGGAAGCGTTCATAGACGTCATGCGTGAGATAGGAAGCGCCCCAGTTCAGCTGGGTATCGATCGTCGACATGTAGGCAGCGAAGAACGCGGCCAGCACGAGGCCCAGAAGCCCGCTCGGCAGGACCTCGAGCATCACCCGCACATAGCCGGCCTCGGGATCCTCGAGGCCGGGAAAGCGGACGAGGGCGACGAGTCCGACGATGATCCAGGGCCATGGCCGCAGGGCGAAATGGGCGATCGCATACCAGAGGGAAGCCAGACGGGCGTCCCTCTCGCTGCGCGTCGACAGGATCCGCTGGGCGACGTAGCCGCTGCCCTCGGTATTGCCGCTCGACCAGCTCTTGACGCCGACATAGGCGACGAAGGCCCAGAAGGCCTCGTTGTTTCCGGGCGACGGAACGAGCCGCAGGACGTCGGGGGCAAGGCGGAACGCTTCGACGAGGTGGCCGAGCCCACCGACTTCCTCGAGTGCGAGGAAGGCCAGCGCCACCCCACCCATGAGGGCGAGTCCGAATTGCAGGAAATCGGTGAGCACGACGCCGAGCAGGCCCGAGAGAAGCGTATAGAGCACCGTCAGGGCGAAGAGTCCGGCGAGGACGAGCCCACTGGCCTCCTCGTCCAATCCGAGGGCCAGCGAAAGGATCTTCACCATGGCGAGGTTCACCCAGCCCATCACGATCGCGTTGCGAAGCACGCCGAAATAGAGCGCCCGGAAAAGGCGAAGCCCGGCGGCGGGGCGGCCGCCATAGCGGAGTTCAGAGATCTCGTTGTCCGTGAGGACCCGGCTGCGACGCCAGAGATGGCTCACGATGAAGGTGCCGATCACGACGGGCAGGACGTCGGCCCACCAGAACCAGTTTCCAGAGATGCCATCGACCGCGACCAGACCGGCGATCGCCAGCGGCGTATCCGCCGCGAAGGTCGTTGCGACGATCGAGGTTCCCGCGAGCCACCAGGGGAGCGTCCGATCGGCGACGAAAAAGGCGGTCGTGTCCCTCGACGCGCGTCGCGCGTGCCACGCACCCCAGCCGAGCGTGATCGCGAGGTAGGCAGCGATGACGGCGAGATCGAGACGAGACAGCGGAAACCCCTCTTCCGACCGGCCGCACCTCGAGGCTGGCGCCGCGCCTCCCGATCGGTCATTGTCCGATGTTCGCAAACCCCACGATTCTATCCCGTCGAGGATTCGGAATGCCCGCCTATCTGATCGTCAACTACAACGTCGAGGACCCCGAAGGCTACGCGGAATATTCCGCTTCGGCCGGTTCGGTCATGAAGATCGGCGACGCCTGCCAGCTCATCGCCTTCGATCCTGCGACCGAGCGGCTCGAAGGCGAAAGTGCGGGGCATCAGACGATCGTCCTGCGCTTCGGATCGAAGGAGGAGGCGAAGGCGCTCTACGAATCGGGGGACTACCAGGCGCTGATTCCCAAACGACACGCGGCGACCTCGAACCATTTCGCCATCCTCGTGAACGGCGTTCCGGGCTGAGCGACTTCCCCCTCTTGTCGGTCGGGCATGGGTCGGTCGGCATGGCTTCCCGGCCGGAACGACGCCAGGGCGATTCCGGGGAACGCCCGAGACCCTCTCCGGTCCTTTCCGCAGCCACACCCTCGTGATCGATCGCCCTCTTTTTCCGCGCACTTATCCCTCGGTCTTGCACGGAATCGGCCGATAGACGGGAGGGGCGGCTCGTCGCCCGATCGGGCTGCGGCCCTTCGTTCGGATCAGGCATTGGCGGTGTCGTCCGCGTCCGATGCCGGGATCGGGGCAGACGGGGTCCCATGCCGGGAGGAAGAATCGTGCTCGATCGTCTGGGAGCCGGTCGTCGACTGATGGATCGCGTCGCCCTCGTCACGGGTTCAGCCCGGGGCATCGGCGCCGAGATCGCCCGCGCCTTCCACGAGGAGGGCGCCCGGGTCGTCGTCACCTATCGCAGGGAAGAAGAACGCGCTCGTGCGCTCGCCCGGGAGCTCGGCGACGCGCTCTGTCTCGAACTCGACGTGACGAAGCTGTCGAGCCTCGAAAAGGTCTTCGGAACGATCGACGAATGCCTGGGGAGCCTCGACATCCTGGTGAACAACGCCGGTCATCTCGCGCAGGAACCCTTCCTGGAGATCACGGAGGCAAGCTACGAGCGGACCCTCGACACGAATCTCAAGGGCACGTTCTTTGCGACCCAGGCCGCCGCCCGTCGCTTCGAAGCCGCGGGCTCGGGGGTCGTGATCAACATCGCCTCCGTCGGCGGTCAGTTCGGCGGACCGAAAGCACCGCACTATTCGGCCTCGAAGGCCGCGATCCTCGCGCTCACGAAATCCTGTGCACGGATCCTGGGGCCGATGGGCGTTCGCGTGAACGCGATCTCGCCGGGTTTCATCCGGACGGAGATGATCCAACACCTGCTCGAAGACGAAGAGCGCGAGATCGCCGCAGGCCTTCCGTTGGGCCGGATCGGCGAGGTGGGCGACGTGGCCGCCGCGGCGGTCTATCTCGCCTCGGATGACGCGGCCTTCGTGACGGGACAGGTCCTGAACGTGAACGGTGGACAGTTCATGGGATAGGGCGGGATCCGGCGGATGCCCCGTCCTGGCTCGACGCGGATGACGGGTCGGGATTCTCCTGGCCGGTCCAGGTCGGGACCCGTCCGTCCGAACCGTTTCCCTTCGACGATCAGTCGAGCGCCACCCGGATCATCTGCCGCCGCCGATCGGCTTCCGCCCAGAGATCTTCCGTCCGGTCGAAACCGATCAGCCCGAAGCCCACGAGGGCTCGGTTGTCCTCGGGCGAGCCGACCGGGTCGCCCGGACCGAGCCGGGGGATCCAGGTCCGGAAGCCGGGAAGCGAGCGGACCTCGTCGAGTCCCTCGATCGCCCGGATCGTGCCGGCCTTCTCGGCGAAGACGCCGAACCAGCCCCCGTGGCGGGGTCCTTCCACCGGCTTCGGGCAGAGTCCCAGGCGCGCCAGCCAGACGAGGGCGGCGGGAGGCCGTCCGGCTGCTTCGGCGACGTGATGGGAGAAGACGTCCCCATGGAAACGGGCGGCCAGTTCGAGGACGACGAGACCGCGCTCGTCCTGGATGAGATCGGCCTTCACGGGGCCATGGCGATAGTCGAAGGCCGCAACGGAGGCCTGCATCAGCCGGACGACCTCTTCGGCGAGCGATGCGCTCCAGCCACCGGCGATTCCGCCATGGATCGGCACGCAGGCGGGGGGCCTCGTGAAATGCCGCCGGCCGATCGAAACCAGCTCGAACCGGCCGTCGATGACCAGACCGTTGATGTCGAGATGGATCCCGTCGATGCATTCCTCGACGAGGAAGCGGTCGCTGAAGGCGAGGGCGTTCTCGATCGCATGGGCCAGGGCGACCGGGCCCCGGATGCGCCTGACGCCGCGGCTGCCCGAAGAGTCGACGGGTTTCACGATCCACTCGCGGTCGGTTTCGAGGGCGGGAATGTCGCAGGGGCGTCGGCCGAGCCATCCCTCCGGTACGCGGACTCCCGCTTCGGAGAGCACCCGTCGCGCAAGGGCCTTGTCGTCCATCGTGGCGATCGAATCGATCGAGGCATGCGGCAGGTCGAGGGCTCTCGCGACGACCGGGACGCTCGCGACACCGAGGTCGGTGCTCGTGAGAACGGCGCCGATCCCGACTCCGGCCAGCCGCCGATCCGACCGGGCTTCCTGAAGAGCCCGGACGATCGTCTGCGGCTCGTCGATCGGCGCGCGAACGTGGAGGCTTCCGGGAACGCGGCCGGCGGGTCGCTCGTTCCGGTCGACGAGGATCGGGACCAGGCCGTTTTCGCGGAAGCGTTCGAGCAGCCCGCGTTGGACGGGACCCGCGCCCAGCTGGACGACCCCGCGTCTCATGGCTTCGTCCCCGGAAGCAGGCCCCGGGGCGCCTCCCAATCCCGGGGCAGCGAGGCGAGACATCGGGCGCGCAGCGTCGCGGCATCCCGGGCTTCGACGATCCGCCATGCTCCGCCCTCCCCATCCCGCAGCAATGCGCGAGGTCGCGCGCGAGCAGGCGGCGGGTCGACCCGTTCGCCGGCCTGCGTCCGGGCGAGGAGCTCGAACGCATCGAAACCCGGCAGTGCCGCGGGCAGGAGGCGGTCCGCGATGCCGTCGCCGCCGATTCCCAGATGGATCTCGATCATCCAGGGCCGGTTCGCCGCGTCGATGCGAAGGGAGAGGGCGATCAGGCCACGGCTTTCGGGAAAGGCGCGGGCCAATCGGTCGATGACCCGATCGATCGAGGTCGGGTCCTCCTCGAAGACCGAGGGCATGCCGCAGCCGACGCCCCGGATCATCCCCTCGGCATCGAGTGCGACCCACTCGTCCCACAAGGCGAGTCGCCGTCCGTGGCCCCGATCGAGCTGGACGAGAATCGAGACGTCCGTGCCGTCGATCCAATCCGCGAGGTCGACCTCTCCGTTTCCCGATCGCGAACGGGTCTCGGGAAGCGCGAGTTCGAGGGCTTCCACGGACCGGACCCGGCGGATGCCGGCCTTCCCCCGGATCGTCACGTCGGGTCGCAACAGGATGGGGCCCTTCTCGAAGAGGTCCGGATCACTCGCTGAACGGCGTTCGGGGGTGCGCAGGCCAGCGCGTCGGCACTGGCGGGCCAGGGCCGTCTTGTGGGTCGCCGCGGCGAAGAGACCGGGACAGACGGAGGCGAGACCCTGGTCACGGGCGATCCGGCAGGCGGACTCGAGGCCGACGTGATCGGTGATTCGCGCGACCACCCCGACGATCTTCTCGGACGCCAGTTCCTTCACGATCGCTTCGTGATCGCGCAGGCTGAGACACAGGAAACGGTCGGCGAGGGAGCGGCCGGGCGCTCCGGCGTCACGGTCGATCGCGATGATGCGCCATCCCCTGCGCCTTCCGGCTGCGAGAAGGGGCAGCTGGTTCCGTCCGGCTCCGTAGACGAGCAGGCTCTTCCGTGGGTCGTTCCTTCGCGGGGTTCCGCCCCGGTTCATCCGTAACACCGCACGACCTCGATCGCGTGTGCGCGCGCCGTGGGGGCGATGGCCGAGTAGACCTCCTCCTCGAAGGCATTGGTCGAAATCAGGATCGCGTCCAGCCCGAGTCGCGGGATGTCGTCCGGTCCGAAGACCCGCCAGCCGAGAAACGAACTTCCCGCCTTGCGCGGATCGCTGTCGAGAAGACATGTGACCGATCGGCCGAGATCGACGACCTCCATCAGGAAACGCGTGTGCATGCCCGCGCCGTAGACCGCCACGCGGGCATCCCGGGTCGCCCAGCGGTCGACCCGATCGTTCAGCCGGCGGGTGAGCGTCTCCGCGAAGGCCTCGCGTTGCCGACGATAGCGAGCGATGGCCCGGCGAAGCGCTTCGGCATCGTCCGTTCCGAAGGCGGCCTTTGCGGGAATCTGCTCGCTTCGCCGTGCGCATACGCGCAGGTTGGGAAGGCCGACCTGTTCGTCGAAGGCGATCGCTTCGAGTCCGGCCTCCGCGAGACAGCGGACCAGCGTTCCCCGCGTGAAATGGGAGAGATGCTCGAAGGAAAAGAACTCCGCGATCTGCGCCACGGGCCGCGTCGAGTCGGGGACTTCGACGAAGGCCAGGCCTCCGGGTCGGAGGCTCTGCCGGATCCGTCCGACCGAGGCCCGGAGATCGTGGACGTGTTCGAGCACGCTGATGCATGTGATGACGTCGAAGCTCCGGTCGGGAAGCGACGTCGACTCGAGATCCCCGCATTCGACTTCGAGGCCGCGCGTCCGGGCTGTCGCGGAGGCTCTGGCCGAAGGCTCGAGCCCGGCCTTGTGCCATTCCGGAAGATCGAGGTGTTCGAGCAGGTCGCCGGTCGCGCATCCGATGTCGAGGATCGCGCCGGGTCCCGATCCGAAGTGGGAAGCGACGAGCGGTTGCATGAAGGCCGCACGCTCCTCGATCAATCCGCGCAGCCGAGAGCCCGGCTCCATCGCGTGGAAGACGCTTCCCGAAGCGCCGCTGGCCTCCGCATAATAGCGACGCATGTCCGCGGCTGACGGTCGCGGGTCGGTGTACATGAATCCGCATCGGCGGCAGAGGACGTCGATCTTGCGGAGTCGACCGAGGGTCGAACCGGTCTCGTGGTCACGTTCATAGACGGGTTCGGCATCGTCGGCCCCGCAGAGCGGGCAATCGACGTGGATCCATTCGAGGGCTCCCGAGCGGACGGGTACCGTCACCATTTCATCCTCGAGTCCCGGACGCGATCGCCCCGGGGCGGGTCGCGACGGCCGATGGCCTGTCCGGCGGGAACGAGGATTCCGGACGGGTCCTCGAGGCTGCCTTCTCGGGCCTCGTCACGATCCGGATCGTGTCGTAGACCTCGTCGACCCTTGCCTGGGCCGTCGCGCGATCCGGCGCGCTCACGACGAAGACCCCGAACCGATGGGCATGGCTGAGGCTTTCGGGAACGATCTCCCCGGGTCGGTACCAGAATTCGAGTTTGTGGAGCCAGGGCCTCGCGCGAATGGCTTCGACGCCCTCGATCCGGACGAGACGGCCCGGTTCGGGAAAGAAATAACGATTCGCGACGGCTCTCTCGAAACGGGGTGCGAGGGCGTCGAGATCCGGCGTCTCGCCGATCGCGATCTGGATCGCGGTCCGGACGTAGTTGACGCCCGATCCGAGAGGGACCAGTCCCGCGCAGAAGTCACCGCCGCTCAGGCGGGCGGCAATCTCGATGATCCTGGGGCCCTCGGGTGTCATCACGACGTCCCCCTTCGTGACGCCCTCCGAGATGCCCAATGCGAGGGAAGCCGAGACGACCAGCTCTTCCACCTGCTTCCGTTCCTCGGCCGAGAGGAGGGAAGGGACCCATCCTCCGTTTTCCATGATCTGGGGAAGGAACCGCTCGAAGGTGTCGTAGTTCCGATCGGCGAAACCCGGGGTGACCGCCCGCCCACCGTAGAGGATCGTTTCCGTGCTGATCTGGGGCCCGGGAAGATATTCCTCGACCTGGACGCGACCCGAGAACGAAAAGGCCTTCGCCTTCTGGAAGAGATCCGTGGGGTCGCAGCCCGGGCGGAGGAAGAAGACGCCCCGGGACCCCGAGCGGTCGATCGGTTTGATGACGAGGGGAAGTCCTCGATCCGCGATCACCTCGAGCAGGTCTTCCACGCCGGGAACTTCCCGGAACCAGGGGATCGGAATCGAGCATTCGCGAAGACGCACCTTCATCGCGAACTTGTCGACGGTCAATCGAGCCGCTTCGAGGGGAATGGAGGGCGTCCCCAGATGCCCGGCGATCGCGGCGACGATCTCGGGAATGTCGCTTCCCATCGTCGTGACCCCCGCGAAGACCGCGCCTTCGTCCTTCTCGAGTCGATCGAGATGAGCGCAGATCCCGGCGACGTCCCGGGTGCTGATGAGCGCCGATTCCTCGGCCACGGCAAACCCGGGGGCGTCGGCATCCCGGTCCACGGCGAGGACACGCAGGCCGAGTGCCTGCGCCGTCTCGATCAGGAAGAGCTGATCGGTACTCGCGCCCAGAACGACGAGCGTTCGCGCGTTTCCGGTCATGCTTCCGGGCTTCGCGGAAGAAGAGGTCGGTTGCCCCTGCGTGTCGTCATGCTTCTCTCCCTGCGTTCCCCCTGCCTATCGGCAGATGGCGTGATTCGAGGAGATCCAAAATTGCGGATCCGCTCGGTCTTTCCGATCGGGAGACGGATTTTCTGGGGGGTTCTCCGGAGTTCGTGCCGGGTGTCATGCCGGCTCGGCCGGGTCCGGCAACCGAGCCGCGCCTTCCCGGCGCAATGTAAAGAAAAACAAGGGCTTTCCCGATGACCGGTCAGGGCCCCGATCCGACGCGGGCCGAGGGGAATCCGATTTGAGTGCACAACTCCCGATCCACGAGGCGGGCCCGATCGAATTGACACGGCTCGCGGATCCATCGCCGCTGCGTCGATGCGGACTGTCCGAGCTGGAAGATCTGGCGACGCAGGTCCGGCGTTTCCTGCTCGACCATGTCTCGAAGACGGGAGGCCATATCGGAGCCAACCTCGGGACGGTCGAATTGACGATCGCTCTCCACGCCTGTTTCGAGACGCCCCGGGACGCACTCCTCTTCGATACCGGTCATCAGGGCTACACGCACAAGTTGCTCACCGGACGAGCTGGCCTCTTTCCGTCACTGAACCGCCATGGCGGAATGAATCGTTTCCTGACGCCGACCGAAAGCCCTCACGACCTGATCGAGTCTTCTCATGCGGGTACCGCCATTTCCGTGGGGCTGGGATTGGCGCTGGCACGGAAGCTCGACCATGATCCCTCCCATGTCGTCGCGACGGTGGGCGATGGCGCCTTCGTCGAGGGGATCTCCCTCGAAGCCTTCAACCATGCGATCGTCGAAAAGACGAACCTGATCGTTCTCCTGAACGACAATGGCTATGCGATCAGTCCCGGATTCGGTGCCTTTCACGAGATGTTGCAGGGCGAGGCGGGGCGGGCAAGGGATTATTTCGGGAGTCTCGGCGCGAATTATCTCGGGCGCGTCGATGGGCATTCGATCGGGGACCTGATGGAAGCCCTCGAGGCAGCCAAGGCGGCAGACGGGCTCAGCCTCGTGCATGCGCGCACGGTCAAGGGAAAGGGCTGGGCCCCGGCCGACGATCATCCCTTCCGGTTGCATTTCTCCTTTCCCTTCGATCCGGTGTCCGGCACGCCGCGGGATGCCTCGACGCCCGCTCCCGGCTATCCCGAGGTGGTCGCGGAAGTGATCGACGGCTTCATGGCGGCGAATCGCGATGCGGTCTGCATCACGCCCTCGACGCTCTACGCGACAGGCCTGGCTGGAGTCTTCGAGAAGTACCCGGAACGCTGTTTCGATCCCGGGATGGAAGAACAACACGCGCTCTCCATGTGCGTGGGGTTCTCCCTGGCCGGGAAGCTGCCGATCATCGCCTATCAGTCGACCTTCCTGCAGCGTGCTTTCGATCAGATCATCCACGACGTGGCTTTCGCGAATCGTCCCTGTCTGATGCTCTCGTATCGGAGCGGCTTCAGCGGCTACGACAATCCCACCCACCATGGCATCTACGACATCGCCTATCTGCGCCCGATCCCGAATCTGGAGATCTTCTATCCGAAGGACCGCCATGAGGCGCGGGCGATGGTCCGGGAGATTCTCGAAACGATCGAGGGGCCCGTCCTGGTCATGATGCCCTACGGACCAGCGGATTCGATCGATCCCGCCGCCGAAGATGCCCGCGGCGGGACACTCTTCGAGCCCGAGATCGTTCGAGACGGTCCGGACGTGGCGATCGTCGCCGTCGGCAACAAGGTCCGGGCCTGTCTCGAGGCATCGGAGCTTCTCGCGAACAGGGGAATCGAGGCACGAGTCGTCAACCTGCGGAGACTGAAGCCCCTTCCCGAAGCGGCGCTCCTCGAGAAGATCCGCGACCATGCTCGCGTCGTCACGGTCGAAGAAGCCGTTCTCGACGGAGGGGTCGGATCGGCGGTCGCTTCCCTGCTTTTCTCTGCCGGGGAGAACGACCGGGAACTCGTCCAGATCGGTCTTCCAGCGAGCTTCATCGAAGCGGGAAGCAACGCCGAACTCGAGGCGGCCTACGGTCTCGATGCGAAGGGAATCGCCGACCGGATCGCGGGGATCAGGAACGCATGATCGGGATCTGATCGGGTCTCACGGGCGTATCGTCAGGGCGCGACGGCCGCGAGATCCGGGGAATCGGTCCGCCGGACCGGTTTTCCCTCTCGCCGATCCGGGCCGGCCCCGTTGCCCGCTCCCTCGTCGAAGGAAGCCTCGAAGTGATCGAACCAGGATCGCGCGCGTACGACCCCATGGCAGACGGCTTCGAAGAGGAAGAGTGACTCCTCGAGAAGTTCCTCGAGGCCGGGGTCCTGGCGCTCGGTCCTCCGGGATGCGGCCATCGCGCTGTAGATCTCCGGCTGGACGAGCGCGTCGAGCCAGGGCATCCGATCCAGTTGCGTTCGGAGCTTCTTCTCATGGCGAGCCAGCCGACGGAGCACGTCGATGGTCTGTTGGTCGTCCTTCCCCCGGAGAAGCCTCGACCCGTTTCGCTTCGCGAAGCGGAGGGCCTTCCTGGACTCCTGCTCGATCCGCTCGAGGGATCGGCGCGCCTTCCGGATCGCGTCCGCGAAATCGGAGAGGTCGTGTCGCGGTGCCTCGCGGAAGGCGCGATCGATCGTCGCGAAAGCCTCCAGGGAGTCGCTCGGAAGCGCGTCCAGGACTTCTCGAAAAGCGAGGTGCTCGATTCCGGGGATGCGCGCGCCCCCTTCGGTGCAGTTCACCAGTCGGATTCCCGACTGGGCCAGGAAGAGTCCCGCGTCGCGATACTGCTCGATGAACGAGGCGTAGGCGCGCCAGGTCGGAACCCGCTCGCCTTCGTGCCAGCCGTCGACCCAGACCACGTCGGATCGGGAGAACCGATCGCGAACCCGGTCGACGTCTTCGTCGCCGAGCAGGGCGACCTTCCGCTTCCCGTTCGTGAAGGAACACTCTCCGTCTTCCGAAAGCTCGACGCCGACGAAGTCGTAGGCCGAATTCTTCGCGTAGGCACGCCCTTCGGTGAACGCGAGATCCTGGCCGATCAACATGACCGGATCCGACCCGAGGGCCTGTGCGACGGCAACGGCACCCAGGGCGACCGTACCCCCGCCGATCGTGAGGCAGGGGTCTCCGCGAACCGTCTCGATCCAGGCTCCCATCGGATTGACGCTCGGTGTCGCGACGAAGGAACCGCGAACCGGGACGTCGTAGATGGCTGGATGGCAATCCGGGGAGAGCACGACGTTCAGCTCCCGCGAATCGCCCCCGTCCGTCAACTGATGGGAGACGTTCCGGCTTTCGAGGACATGTACGAGATGCGGCGTGATCCCTGCGGCGGCGAGGGCCTTCACGGTCTGGCCGATGGCGATGATGAGAACGTGGTCTTCCCGCTCCTTCAGGAGGGGGAGTTGCTTGTCGAGGGAAGGTCCGGCGGCGACGATGACGGCGGGCTTGCCTTCGAAGGGACCCACCAGCGCGCGAAGGCTCGCGGAGGAAGCGATCCGCCGGCCATTTCCCGCGACCAGGCGTGCCCAGGGCATCATTCGTTCGATCGTCGTGATCCTTCCCGTGTCGGCGGCGTCCTTCACGCGACGGGTCCGTTCGACCGCCCGCCCGACGGCCTCGGGGTCGAGTCGGAGCACGGCGGGATGCGGGAAGACCCGGATGCGCAGGCCGGGGAAATAGCGATGATCGAGGAGGCGGGAGAAGTGTTCGAGATCCGTCGTGATGTAGAAATCCCGATTCGTCGCATAGAGATTCGTCAAGCAGAAGCGATGGAGTGCTGCTCGGAGCCGCGCCACCGAGGGCTCGAAGACGATCACGGTCGCCGGGTTCTGCTCGCAATAGTGCGGGAACTGGTCGCCCAGGCCGAATCCGATCGCGACCATGATGTCGGCGGGTTCCGAAGCCATGGTCTCGGCGATCTGTTCCGCCTCCCGCTTCGGATCGTAGGCGGATCCGAGAAGCACGCCCCGTTCGCGCAGGACGACGGCGCCGCGTGGTCCTTCGACTTCCTCGATCCCCGCGGCATCCGTCTTCGCCAGGGCGTCCGCGAGCTGCGGGCTCCGCTTGCGGATCGCGGCGAGATTTCTTTCGAAGACGGCTCGTGAGCCCAAGTTTCCTCCCCGACCGATGATCCCGAACGGCCCGCCAGGGCCGCGGCCCGGGGATCGGTCGGAAGGGAAGGAGCAAGACCGATGCCAAGGGGGCGAAGCCGATCACGGTCCCATGGGATCCCGCCCGAGGGCGCTGCCAGCGGCCTGATCCGGAAGTCTCGGCGCGTTCGATCGTGCCTGCACGGGCCCTTTGCCGCATCGCGCTCTCTCGCCCTGGTCGCTGGGAACGGCCGCCCGTCGGCGTGCATCGGTGGGCGCGGCTTCCAGATCGAAACGCGGTCTTTCATTCCGGAACAGCGCCGGAACGGTACGCACCGATCCGGTTCAGGCCTCTTCGCCCCGGGCCCACTCGTCGAGGCGCTCCATGGTGTCGGCATACCCGACCGCGAGCTCCTCCATCACCGTGCGTACGGATTTCGTGTGGTTCATCGATCCAACGATCTGCCCCACGAAGTAGTTGCTCAGCTGGGCGGCGCCCTTCGACTTATGCGCCGTACGCGAGATGCGGGCCTGGGCTTCGCGGACCAGACGGGGTTGGAGGGGCATGGGAAGGGGATCGGGATTCGACGGATCCTCCCAGGCGTCGGTCCAGGCACTACGGAGCTGCCGCGCGGGCTTTCCCGTGAGCGAGCGACTGCGGATCGTGTCGCTCGACGAGGCCTTCAGGAATTTCTCCTTCACGACCGGGTGGGTTTCGGCCTCTTCGGTCGTCAGCCAGAGCGAGCCCAGCCAGACGCCCTGGGCGCCCAAGGCGAGGGCTGCGGTGATCTGTCGGCCACTCCCGATGCCGCCTGCCGCCAGGACGGGAATCGGATCGACCGCATCGACGACCTCGGGAACCAGCACCATCGTCGCGATCTGGCCCGTATGACCGCCGGCTTCGTAGCCCTGGGCGACCACGATGTCGACACCGGCCTCGACGTGTCGTTTCGCGTGCTCGACCGTCCCGGCGAGCGCCGCGACCTTGACCCCTTTGTCCCGACTCATGTCGATCATCCAGGCCGGGGGTGGACCGAGGGCGCTCGCGATCAGGCTGATATCATGCTGGAAGAGGAGTTCGATCACGTCCTTCTGGCGTTCGTAGCCGACACCCAGGGTTCCCGAAGTATCGACGTCGGGCGGAAGCGGCGGAACCTCGAACTCATCGAGCAGGTTCTTCACGAATCGTCGATGCGTCTCGGGAATCTTCGCGTCGAGCTCGGCGTCATTCAGGCCGCCCTTCTTGTCGCTGCCGACGAATCGCGTGGGGAGGAGGAGGTCGACGCCATAGGGCTTGTCTCCGACCTCCTTTTCGATCCACTCGAGTTCGGCGCGAAGCCCTTCCGCCGAATGGGCGGCGACGCCGAAGACGCCCATTCCCCCGGCTTTCGAGACGGCGGCCGCGACGTCCCGGCAATGGGTGAAGGCGAAGATCGGGAATTCGAGACCGAGATCGCGAGCCAGGCGGGTATTCATGCGGGCCTCCGGCGTGTTTTTCTATCGACACGCACTATGCCATAATCCATTCTCGAGCGCAGGCGGAGGCGACGATGGCCCTCCCGCCACGAAGCGATCGGCTGATGGCGCGGAGGATGACGTCCGGGACGGCCGAGTCGGAACAGGTGCCTCGAAGCCAAGGAGTGTGATCCGATGTCCCCAGATTTCGATCCCGACGATCTGATCGTTCCGAGCCACTACGGCGTTTCCGGACAACCCCACGAGGCCTGGACCTGGCTTCGCCAGAATGCACCGGTCTGGCGCTGCGAGACGGAGACCTTCCCGCCCTTCTATACGATCACGCGGCACGCGGACATCGTCGAGATTTCCAGCCGGCCGGAGATCTTCAGCAACACGCAGGGTGCAGTCCTGTTGAACCGCGAACAGAAGGCGGAACTCGAGAAGACCGAGAGCCCCTTTGCCGCCATGCGCAGCATCATCGACATGGACCCGCCGGAGCATCGGGAGTTCCGGAAGGTGGCGAGCGGGTTCTTCACGCCGCGTAGCATCCATCGTCTGGACGACATCGTGACGGAATGCGCTCGCGAACAGGTCGACAAGCTCGGCGACGAGGGGGAATGCGATTTCGTCGAGGCGATCGCCCAGCGACATCCCCTCCGCGTCCTGGCGACGATTCTCGGCATCGATCGTGATGACGAAGAGCTCGTCCTCTCCTTGACGCAACAGCTCTTCGCTTCGGAAGATCCCGATCTCCAGCGCGAAGGCGAGGATCGGAAAGAAGCGATCATGGCCCTCGGGGCCGAGTTCATGGGGCTCTTCGCCCGGATCATCGAGGATCGACGCGCGAATCCCCGAGACGATCTCGCGAGCCTGCTCGCCAACGCGAAGATGGCGGACGGGTCGCCGATGCCTCCGATCGAGACCTTCGGGTATTTCCTGATCGTCTTCACCGCCGGCCACGACACGACGAGAAACGCGATCGCGGGCGGGATGGCGGCGCTCCTCGAGAATCCCGAACAGCTGGAACGCCTCTGCGATGATCCCGAGCTGACGAAACCGGCCTTCGAAGAGATCGTTCGCTGGACGACGCCCGTGAACTACATGCGGCGGCATCTGCTGGAGGATGTGGAGATGCATGGCGTGAAGATGAAGAAGGGGGAGGATCTGGCGCTCTTCTATGCTTCCGCGAACCGTGATGAATCGGTCTTCGACAGACCCTTCGAGTTCGATATCCGACGCCAACCGAACAGGCACCTGGGATTCGGAACCGGTGAGCATTTCTGTCTGGGATCCCACGTGGCGAGGCTCAGCGCGCGGGCGCTCTTCCGTGAGCTCGCGACCCGGATCGAACACGTCGAGCCGGCGGCCGACCCGAGCCTGATCGAGTCGAGCTTCGTCGTCGGGTACAAGACGCTGCCCATCCGATACAAGATCCGACCGGCCGCCTGAACTCCTTCGGGCGCCTCCCGGGTTCCCGGGCGTGGGGGCGGGTCTTCATGTGCGCATGGGGGAATCCGCGCCGGGAATCGGCTCAGGTCGCGGTGTCCTCGCGTGCCCGGAGGGCGAATTCCTCCTCGGGAGAAAGGATCATCCGATGACGCGCGTAGAGCCCGAAGTAGAGAAGCGATAGGCCGAACCAGATCGCGACGCCGTAGATGCCCGGTCGGTAGTCCGGATTCACGAACAGGAACACGAGCGTGATCGCCGCGATCCCGCCGGCCGTGAGCGCCCCCGCTCTCCCCAGCGGACTCACCCAGGGACGCTCGAGGGAGTCCATCGACTTGATTCGCAGGTAGGCCGCCATCTGCATGATGTACGCGATGACCGCACCGAAGACGGCCATGTTGAGGAGGACACCGCCGACGGGTACGTCTCCGAAGATCGCGCTTCCGAATCGGATCGCCAGGGCGACCGCATAGCCCGAAGCGGCGCCGACGAGCAGTGCGACATGGGGCGTCTTCCGGGTCGAATGGGTTCTCGACATCCAGGTCGGGAAATATCCCGCGCGGGCCAGGGAGTAGATGTTCCGGCCGTAGGCGTAGATGATCGCGTGGAAGCTGGCGACCAGGCCTGCGACCGCCGCGAGCGCGAGGAGGGTCGTGCCGGTTCCCTCGCCATGGATGGTCTTGAACGCCAGAAGAAGGGGCTCTTCCGAAGCACCGACGACCGCCGCGCCCGGCGGGATGCCCGCGTTGAGAAAGAGCGTGAGGAGCGAAGCGACGATCAGGGTCGCGATGCCCCAGAGGAGTCCACGCGGCATGTCCCGTTTCGGATCATGGCTCTCCTCGGCCGCAAGGGGAAGCTGCTCGATGGCCAGGTAGAACCAGATCGCAAAGGGAAGAGACGCGCTGACTCCGGAGAGGCCACGGGGAAACCATCGATTCGCGCCGGCCAGGGGTCCGACGGAGAGCGCTTCGTCCCAACTGAAAAGCGGTAGCGCTCCGATCCAGAAGACGACGAGCACGAGCAGGGCCAGGATGGTGATGCCGACCGTCACGCGAAAGGTCAGTTCGACACCGATGACGTTGATTCCGACGAAGAATGCATAGAAGAGCGCCCACCAGACCGGCTCGGGCAGCGAGAGGCCGAGCGTGTCCTCCACGATCGCTCCGACATAGCCACCGATACCGACGACGATCACGGCCGGCGTCAACACGTACTCAATGCTTTCGGCGAGTCCCGTCAGGAAGCCGCCCCAGGGTCCGAAGGCCGTTCGGCCGAAGGAATAGGCACCGCCCGTATGAGGGAGCGCGGGACCGAGTTCCGCGATCGAGAAACAGAGTCCGACGTACATGACGCTCACGATCCCGGTCGCGACGAGCAGGCCGCCGAAGCCTCCGGAGAGCAGGCCGTAGTTCCAGCCGAAGAAATCGCCCGAGATCACGGCGCCGACGCCCAGGGCCCAGAGGGACCAGACGCCTGCGAAGCGACGCAGGCCCCGGCGTTCGAAGTAGTCGGCGTCCGCGTTGCGGTAGGTCACGCTCGCCGATCCGGCGCTCCGTCTCGTCGTCTTCATGTCACTCCCGGGCGGAAATCTCGTGAATGGCTCCCCGGGGCGATTGTCGATCATTCCGGCGCGTCGCGCGAACACGGCTGCTGCGCCCATGGCTCTGGCCGAACCGGTCCGGCAATCGACTCGTGTCCGGAGGAATCGGGTCGTCTATCATGCGAGGGTCGATCGGGCAGGAGGTGGGAGTCATGGATGAGTCGGTCGTGCTCTATGAAGAGCGGGGAAGCGTCGCGATCGTCACGCTCAACCGGCCCGAGAAGATGAATACCCTGACCGAAGCGATGGTCCAGGGCGTGGCGGACGCGATCGATCGTGCGACGGCATCGCGACCGGTGCGTTCGATCGTCCTGCGCGGTGCCGGGCGGGCGCTCACGGGCGGATACGATCTCAATCCGGGCGGCCAGATGGAGGGGGGTTGGGGGAGCCCCTTCGATGCACCCGGTCCGGAGCCCCGGGAAGGCGCCTGGGACCCGGTTCGCGATCTCCAGTTCATGGGGCATAACGTCAAACGCTTCATGAAGATCTGGGAGTGTCCGAAGCCCGTGCTCGGCCAGATCCATGGTTGGGCGATCGGGGGAGCGACCGACCTGATCCTGTGCTGCGACCTCCTCTACATGGCCGAAGATGCCTTTATCGGCTATGCGCCCTCGCGAATCTTCGGGACACCGACGACGATGATCTGGGTCTATCGTCTGGGCCTGGAGCATGCGAAGCAGTTCCTTCTGAGCGGGGACGCGATCGATGCCGGGACTGCCCATCGGATCGGGCTCGTTTCGCACGTCTGTCCTCCCGACGAGATCGAAGAGCGGATCGAGGCGGATGCACGACGGCTCGAGAACATTCCCGCCAACCAGCTCGCGCTGAACAAGCTCCTGATCAACCAGGCCTTCGAGAACATGGGCCTGCGAACGACACAGCTGCTCGGGACCCTCTTCGACGGGATCACCCGACATACCGAAGAGGCCTATCGCTGGGTCGAGAGTTTCGAGGAAAAGGGCTTCCGAAAGGTCATCGCAGAGCGCGATGCGCCCTTCGGAGACTACGGAGAACGGAAGCGTTCCGCTTCGGATTGAGGGCTTTGGATGATCTTCCGGACGCTGGCGGTCGCGACCCTCTTCTTCCTCGTCGGATGCGGCCCGATGCTCGTGCTTCCCGGCGGAAGGTTGAGCGGAACGCCGGCTCCGGCGCCGTCCGACTGGGAATGGACCGACGAGGTGTCGACGATCCAGCTCGAGACCCGGCCGGAGGATCCCTATTCGGTCAATATCTGGGCGATCGGACTGGGCGACCGGCTCTACGTCCATGCGGGAAGGAATCGCAGCCGCTGGGTCGAGAACATGGAGAAGGACCCTTCTGTCCGGGTCGCGATCGACGGACGGATCTACGACCTGGTCGCCTTCCGGGTTCGCGAGCAGGAGGAATTCGACGCGTTCGCGAATCACTACGAGGAGAAATACGGCGTGCGGCCTCGGCATGAGGACATCGCAGAGGTCCATCTCTACCGGCTGAGCGCGCGATGAAGGTCGGACTCTGTCTTCCGTATTCCCAGGAGGGGCTTTCGTGGGAGGTCCTCCGGGAGTGGTGTCGCCGCATCGACGAGGGGCCCTTTTCGGCCCTCTCCTGTGGCGAGCGGATGGTCGGTCCGGGCGTGGACATGATGGCGATGCTCGGCGCGGCAGCGGCCGTGACCGAGCGGGTCCGGATCGTGCCGACGCTCTATGTCCTGCCGATGCACTCCGCGAGCAAGGTCGCGAAGCATGCGGCGACCCTCGATCTGATTTCGGACGGCCGTACGATGATCACCGTCGGCGTGGGTGGACGTCCCCAGGACTATGCCGTGATGGAACGGGAACCCGTCCGCCAGCAACACAAGAAGATGTCGGAGCAGGTCGCGCAGATCCGCAGGATCTGGGCTGGCGAGCCTCCCCTGGAAGGGGCGGAACCCCTGGGCCCCCGGCCGGTGCAGCCGGGCGGGCCGCCCATCCTGGCGGGGGTGACGCGACCTCGTGCGATCGCACAGGCAGTCCGTTGGGCCGATGGCATCTACTCCTGGTCGGGCAACGGTGACCGCTCGGAGATGAAGGCGCAACAGGAGATGATCCTGTCGGAGTGGGACCGTGCCGCTCGCGACGAGCCGCCCATCCGGATCGCGGGATTCTGGTACTCGCTCGCGCCCGACGCGGATGCGAAGCTCAAGAACTACGTCTACAAGTACATCCGGTTGGCAGGGGAGGGACCGGCAAAGGCGATGGCGCGGACGGTCGATCGGTCTTCGCGCGAAGCGATCCACGCGTCGCTCGATGCCTACGAGGAACTGGGAATCCAGGAATGCTGGCTGAACTCCGCCACGCCCGAAATCGCCGAGATCGACGGCCTGCTCGAGATCCTCGACGAGCGTGGCTGACGGTCGGTCGTCACTTCTGGGGATTGATCAGGTACTTCTCTCCCGTTGCCATTCTTCCGTAGGCGGCCGCCGTTTCGGGCTCGAGGGCCTGGGCCAGCGAGATCTCGGAGGTATAGTGGCTCGCGAAGGTCGTCTTGATCTCGGAGGCGACGCGTTCGCGGAGCCGGGCGGCGCCTTCGGGACCGAGCCTGGCCAGGAACGGCGGTAGCAACCAACCGCCCACGCTCCAGGCCGTTCCGAAATCCCCTTCGAGGACGGTGGGCGAACGATCGAGCCGGCCGTAGATGTAGATCTGCTTGTGGGTCGTCGAGCCGTACCGGCTGTATTCCTCGGCGTTCCGGTTGAGGGCAGCCTCCATGCACGAAAGAATCCAACCGGCGAGCTTCCCTCCGCCCGTGGCATCGAAGGCCAGAGTGGCGCCGGTTTCCGCCAGGGCATCGGTCAACCGGTCCCTGAAATCGGGGTCGCTCGTGTCGCAGAGGATCGTGGCGCCGATCGCGCGGAGGATCTCCTGCTGCTCCTTGCGGCGGACGATGTTGACGAGCGGGATCCCGTCTGCGAGACAGACCTTGTTCAGCATCTGCCCGAGATTCGAGGCTGCGGCGGTATGGACCAGCGCGTGGTGTCCTTCGAGACGCATCGTTTCGACCATGCCCAGCGCGGTCATCGGATTCACGAAACACGATGCGCCTTCGGCGGGCGCGGTCCCCTCCGGCAGGGGAAGACACATGGCAGCCGGCACGACCCTGTACTGGGCGTACATCCCGCCGCCGATCACGCCGACCGTCCGACCGAGGAGCGCTCGTGCCGCATCGGAGGTTCCCGCTTCGATGACGATCCCTGCGCCTTCGTTCCCGACCGGCATCGGCCGGCCCACCCGCGCCGCCACGCTGCCGATCGACGCGTCGGGAATCGGAGCGGCCAGGACAGGACGTTCCGGGGTTCCGCCGGCGGTGGCTTTCCGGATGTCGGCGGGGCCGAAGAGGAGGCCGAGGTCCGAGGGGTTGATCGGTGCGGCCTCGACGCGAACGAGGACGTCGTCGGGGCCGAGCGGCGGGATCTCGGCCGAAGCGAGCGAGATCTCGAGGCGTCCGTCGGGGGTCACGGTGCTCTCGATCTGGAGCGTTTCTCGGGGTGTCGTCTGACTCATCGCGTTCCTCGACGGTTGTGGTTCGGGAGGCAAGGGGATCCCTCGCGAAGGCAGGGATTCCGGCTCGCCGGATCGGAATCCGGCGCCGCGATGATAGCGCTCCCGATCCGCCGCGGGCGGTCGCGGAAGGCCGTGTCGCCAGGGGAACGGCGTCGGAGACAGTGCTAAGAAGGAGGCATGAGCCTTCTGCCTCCCGACGACGATCTCGATCTCATCCACACGCGTCGATACGAGACGCGTGTCTACCAGCTCTCGGACGAGGAACTTCTCGTTCGTGGCGCCATCTCCGACACGAAGCCGCCCGGGCTCTATGTGGTCGAAGATCCGGAGAGCCTCGAGATCCACCAGATGCAACTCGAGTTGCGCGTACGCCTTCCGATGTTGGAGATCACATCAGCCCGCGTGCTCTTCGAGACCCATCCCCAGGCGAATTGTCCGCTCATCGCGAACGACTACGAGAAGCTCGTCGGGCTCTCGATCGCCCGGGGCTTCACTCGTGAAATCCGCGATCTCTTCGGTGGTCCGAAAGGGTGTACCCATGTCAATGCGTTGATGCAGGCCATGGCGCCCGCCGTCGTCCAGTCGACCTGGTCCGTGTCGGTTCGCAAGGGCCGCCTGAGAGGGGAATCCGGTCAGGTGATCAGCCCGGAGGAGCGCCGTCGTCGCTTGAAGGGGAACCTGAACACCTGCCATCTCTGGGCCGAGGACGGGGCACATGTGGCTGCCCTGGACCGCGGAGAGCGACCGGGTTTCCCGCCGCTTCCCGTGAGAGAACGACTTCGGGCACTCGGGCGCGACGAATCGGACTGGGACTGAGGGGCGTCAGCGGCGAGCAGACGCAGCCGGATCGGCGGCAGCGGGCACGCTGGCCGGGGGTGCCGCCTTCAGGGCTTCGATCGGTCGGGGTTCGCGGTTCTCCATCCTGGAGATCAGACCCTCGATGTATTCCGGAGGGACGAAGAGGACGACGCTCTCCCGTCGACCCCAGAGCTTCACATGGAAGCCAGTCGCTCGTTTCGCGATCAGGAATTTTCGCGAGAGCCGGACGGAGACGTCTTCGTGGACGTTGCAGAGCGAGATGTCGGTCGTTCCGCAATCCTCGTTCTCCCGTTTGACGACCGTGAGTGGATAGGCCCGTCCGCTGGCGAAGGAGACGCGATCGAGAAACGAGAAGTCCTCGAATTCGGCACGGACGGCGAGTTCGATGTCGGCACCGCGCCGCGGACCCCGGGTCCTGCCGGTCGCGCGCAGCCAGGCCCGATGTGCCCCGGTATCGGGAATCGGGGGTGTCTCGAGGACCTTCGTGCCCGCATGGAAGTTCTCGCTGAGTTCGAGGTGCTCATTGACCCAGCGCGCGTCCTTCGTCGCACAGGCGAGGGCGCCGAGGACGATCACCATCGGGATCAGTCCCGGGAAATCGAATCGTGTCCGCATGCAGAAGCAATCGGCCAGCAAGCCGATCGGCTTGAATCCCGACCGGCCGCGATCGACCGCCGAGCGGGGGAGAGGGCGGCTCGCGCCCGAATCGGTCGGTTCCAGGCCCATGCGCCCGTTTCACGCCGGCGAAGTCGCGGGAATTCCTCGAGGGGACGGGATCCCGGGGCGGCCCGAAGTCCCCTATTCGAGTGCCGCGAGCAATTCGTCGACGGTCCCCTGGTAGGCGGCGACGTTGCGGTAGCCCATCTCCGCGAGGGTCTTCGCGGCGAGGACCGCACGACCTCCCGTCCGACAGTGGAGCAGGATCGGAGCATGATCTTCCGGGCAGGTTTCGCAGATCTTGAATTCCAGGAATCCGCGGGGGATGTTGACGGCGCCGGGAACGGGATTCTCTTCGAATTCGCCTGGTTCGCGAACATCGATCAGGACGAGATCCCCATCGTTCTTGATCCGGTGGGCAGCCTCTCGTGCGTCACAGAGCGCCGTCTTCTCCTTGCACTTTTCAAGTAGTTCCATGATCGTGACGGGGGGCATGGGGCTCCTTTCTTCTTTCCTTCTTCCTTGCTCTTCTTTTTCTTCGCGCGTCCTGGCGGGATTCCAGGCCGCCGGGTGCCGATCGGGACCGTGCCCGATCGTCGCGTTCCCGTCCATTCAGAAGGTCATGGGAACATAGCCCTGTGTCTGCCAACCGATCAGGGAGATGAATCCGTTGCCGACGACATCCATTTCATCGAGGATCGTCGCGTTGTCGACGCCGAAGCGCTTCGTCGCCGCACCGCAGACCTCCATGCGGATTCCGCGGGACTTCAGGTCCCTGGCGGTCTCGGCGATCGTCTCCAGCGCCTTGCCGTGTTCCCGGGCGATCTCCGCGTCGGGGGTCGTCGTCAGGAACCGGACGGCCTTGCCGATGAAGACGACCACCATGTCGGATTCGACCCCCTCCTCTTCCAGCCCCTTGTCGGTCGCGAGGATGGCCTTCATGAAGGAACCCGTTCGACCGGGTTCGTCGAATCGGATCAGGAAGACGGCCTTCGTTCGCTTCACGCCGTCCAGGGCGGCGGAATTGTCGGGTTTGCTCTCGGCAGAGGCGGAACCCGACGCCAGGGTCGAGATCATCAAGGTGAGGAGGAGAAGGGGGACGAGCGGCCGGAAGAGACGAGCGGACATGGTTGTGGTTCTCCGTGGGGTCGGGGAGGGAAAGAGTCGATTCATCCGGGGTTCCTTGCACTCGCGATCCAGGTCGCGCTCGGCATCCGAATGCCGTCGTCGACCTGATAGGACGTGATCGCATCGTGGATCTCCCGCATGACCGTCTGTCGGAGTTCGGGGCTGGCCTCGCGAAGCGCGGCTCCGGCCGGACCGAGCTGGGCGAGGAACTCGACCGTCTCGTCGAGTGGACGACCTCCTCCGACGAGCAGATCGCGTTCCAGCGCCTCGAGTCCGACGTCCTGGAAACCGGCTTCGCGAAGGATGCCCTCGACGCGCTCCGGGTCCGCGAAAGCGAAGGGGCCCGGTGCGGTCGGATCGGGAGGAGATTCCGGCGCGGGAAGATGCTTGAAGGCGGCCATCGCGGGGAGGATCATCCAGGGATTCTTGTTCGGTTCCTGCCAGGCGATGAACGTCAGGCGCCCGCCCGGACGAAGGGCCGAGCGCAGGTTCGCGAAGGCTTCGGCCGGTGACGAGAAGAACATCACGCCGAATCGGGAAAAGAGGAGATCGAAGGTCCCGGCCTCGAATTCGTGGGTCTGTGCATCGGCTTGCTCGAAGCTGACCTGTTTCGTGCCCTCGCGAGCCGCCCGGTCGCGGGCGCTCTCGAGCATCGGCTGCGAAATATCGAGTCCGAGCACGCGACCCTTTTCGCCAACGCGAGCAGCCAGCTCGAGGGTGGTCTGGCCGCAGCCGCAGCCGACGTCCACGATCCGCTCCCCGGGTTCGATCCCCGCGCGTTCCATGGCGGTCCGGCCGAGCGGGGCGATCTGGGCGTCGATCACGTCTCCCATCTCGACCCATCGGCGCCCCGAGACGTCGTTCCAGTATTCGGCCTGCTGGGCATTCGGCCCGTCTTCCGCCCGCTGTGTCATGTCGATCCCCCGCTGGTCGGTCGCCACAGGTACCATGGGGGAACGGGGGCCGCCATGCGTCCCGCTGCGATGTCCCTGTAGAGAGGCGCCCGGGCCGCTTGTCAGATTCGTGAATCTAGTTTACTTTTTTTGGATGGTTCATGAAGTATACGATCTCGCCGAGGCACGTCACAGTCCGCACGTGGCGCGCAAGCGTCAGGCCAGGATCCGGGAGATCCTGCGCATCGCCCTCGAGATCGTCACGGCCGAAGGGCGGGACGCCCTGACGCTGAAACGCCTGGCGGAACGCCAGGGTGTGACCAGTGCGGCGCTCTACCGCTATTTCCCGTCGAAGGACGCGCTCGTCGCCGAGCTGCAGAGGGCGATCATCTCGGCGCTCGCGGAGACGACGCGGGCGAGGGTCGGTCTCGCCGAGGACCATGCCAGACGGATCCGGCTCTCCGAGCAGGAAAGGGCCCTGCTCGACGTGACGGTTTCCGCCTTCGTCTTCGAGGAGTTCTCGCGAAGTTCGCCTGTCGAATTCGGCATTCTCTCGACGGATCTCAGCGCGCCGGAGTACACACTTTCGGATCACGAGGCGGCGCGGGTCTTCGAGATGGCCTGGTCGGCGCTTTCGGATCTGGCATCACGGTTGCGGATCGCGCAGGATTGCGGGGCTCTCGGGCCCGGCGACGAGAGTGGGCGCGCGGTGACCATCTGGGCGAGCCTGCAGGGCGTGGTCCAGACTCGCAAGCTGGCTCGCCACGCGACCGCTCGCATCGACTCGACCCGGATCGCGCGAGGCCTGCTCGCGACGTTGCTGGTCGGTTGGGGGGCTCGCGCCCGGGCGGTCGACCGGGTCGTCGAGCTCGCGCTTTCCGAAGCCTTCGCCGCCTCTCCGGAGTCGGCGCTCGATTCCCTGTTGACGTCCGACGAATGAGCGTCCGGGCGACGTGAAGACCGACGGGAACCGAAGCGAGTTCCCGCCGCGAAGAGGAGCGACACCATGAGTGAACACGATCTGGTCATCCGGGGGGGAACCCTCGTGGACGGAACGGGGAGTGCCCCCCGACGCGGAGACCTCGCCATCGACGGCGATCGCATCACGGCGGTTGGCGACGATGTCGGGACGGGACATCGGGAGATCGATGCGGACGGCCAACTCGTGACGCCCGGCTGGGTCGACATCCATGCACACTACGACGCCCAGGCGACCTGGGACCCGATGTTCTCCCCCTCTTCGGAGCATGGCGTCACGACGGTCGTGCTTGGCAATTGTGGCGTCGGATTCGCCCCCGTCCGGGAGTCCCTGCGGGATGAATTGATCGATCTGATGGAGGCGGTCGAGGATATCCCCGGATCGGCCATGCACGAGGGAATCCAATGGGAATGGGAGACGTTCCCTGAATTCATGGAGGCCCTCGAGCGGCGGGAACATGCGATCGATTACGGCCTCCAGGTTCCGCATTGCGCCCTCAGGGCCTACGTGATGGGTCAGCGCGGGATCGACAACGAGGCGGCGACGGCCGAGGACATCGCACGCATGCAGGAAATCGTCGGCGAGGCCATCCGCGCCGGAGCGCTGGGATTCTCGACCTCCCGCACGGAGATGCACAACACGCTGAAAGGAGATCCGGTTCCGGGAACCTTTGCCGAGCGGGACGAACTCTTCGGAATCGGCGCCGCGCTCGCCAGGGAGAATGCAGGCGTCTTCCAGATGAGCCTGACCCATCGCGAAGTTCCGAACGAGATGGCATGGATGAAGGAGCTGGCCCGGGAGACGGGTCGCATGGTGACCTTCAACCTCCAGCAGATCGACGAAGCGCCCGACCTCTACAAGGAGGCGCTGCGTGGACTCGACGAGGCGCGGGCCGAAGGGATCACGAATCTCCGTGGCCAGTTCTCGGGACGGCCGGTCGGCGTCCTCATGGGTTGGGAAACGAGCGTCCATCCCTTCCTCGGGCATCCCGAATACGTGAAGTTGATGAGGCTTCCGATCAAGGAGCGCCTCGAGCAGCTGCGCAGACCCGAGGTGAAGGCCCGGTTGCTCGAGGGTGGCGAGCTGCGGACCGATGCGCTGCCCAGGAACGCACCGATCCCTGCCGTCTTCCTGCAATTCCTGACGGCCGCGACCTACAAGATGTATCCGATGGGGGGCGGACACGACTACGAACCCGACCCCTCGAGTTCGGTGGCGGGCCAGGTGGAATCGACGGGTCGGACGCCGGCCGAGATCGTGTACGACGCGATGATGGACCAGGAAGGCCAGGGGCTCATCTATTTCCCGCTCTTCGGATACGGGACGAATCGCTTCGATGCGATCGAGGAGACGATGCTCCACCCACAGACGGGATTGAGTCTGGCGGACGGCGGTGCCCATTGCGGCGCGATCTGTGATGCGGGAACGCCGACGTTCATGCTGATGCATTGGGTGCGGGATCGCACCCGCGGCGATCGGATGCCACTCGAGTTCATCGTTCGCCGGCAGACGGCCGATACCGCCCATCAGTACGGTCTGCATGATCGTGGCATCCTCCGGCCCGGCTTGAAGGCCGACGTGAACGTCATCGATTTCGAGAACCTCGGTCTCGGCGCTCCTCACATGCGCCATGATTTTCCCGCTTCGGGACGGCGCCTCTACCAGGGGGCGAAGGGCTATTCGGCGACGATCGTGTCCGGGCAGGTCGTTTTCGAGAACGGCGAGGCGACGGGAGCATTGCCAGGCCAGTTGATCCGGGGTGCCCAGCGTGGCTTCGAGGGCTGAGTCGAACGGTCTTGTCTGAAGACGTTCCGAGGATCGTCCTGGGCCATGGGCCGCTCGAGGTATCGCGAGTCGTTTTCGGTTCGATGCCCCAGGGCAGGCAACTCGAATCGGACCGGATCCGGACGATCCAGGCGGCCGTCGAACGCGGAATCACGACTATCGACACGGCTCCGCTCTACGGTTTCGGCGAGGGAGAACGACTGGTCGGTCGTGCGATCCGCGGCAAGCGGGACCGCGTCGAGATCCTCACCAAGGTCGGCCTGCGCTGGGATTCCGATCACGGCGAGACCCTCTTCGAGTTCACGGACGCGTCTGGCCTCCGGCGCGCCGTGCGGCGTGACAGTCGGCCGGAATCGATCCGCCGGGATGTGGAAGAAAGCCTCGCGCGACTGGAAACGGATCGGATCGATCTCTGTCAGATCCATCATCCCGATCCCGATACGCCTCTGGCGGAATCCCTGGGCACGCTCGTCGAACTCGTGACCGAGGGGAAGGTTCGGGCGATTGGTGTTTCGAATTTCCGCGCAGACGCACTCGAGGAGACGATTCGATTCCTGGATGCGCCGGGCCGGCCCGGCCTGGCGAGCGATCAACTGGAATACAACCTGATCCATCGCGCCGCGGAGGACGAGATCTTCCCCCTCGTTCGCGAGACCGGCATCGGCGTGCTGGCCTATTCGCCCCTGGACGCGGGCCTGCTGGCCGGTCGGCTGCTCGGTCCCGATCCGCGACCCCTTGACGGCCGTTCGGGCCGATCGGGATTCCATCCCGACAACGCTCGGCGGGTGAACGAGGTCCTGCGCTCCGTGGTGGAGCCCGTTGCGAGGGCGAAGGGCATGACGCTGGCCCAGGTCTGTCTCGCCGTGCTGCTTCATCGCGACGAGGTTTCGGCGGTGATCGCCGGTGCGAGTGCCGTCGAGCAGGTGACGGCCAACGCCGCGGCCGCGGGGGCCCGGCTCGATGAAGACGAGGTGGCGGCCATACGCGCCGCCTTCAGCCGGATCCGGATCGATCCGAAATCAGGCGAGAGCCGGTCGGTCCGGCTCCGCAAGCGCCTCCGTCGTGTGCTGCGCCGAGGAAGGCGTCTGCTTCGCTGATGCCCCGATTCGCTTCAGTCGGATCCCTCTTCGTCGGGTTTCGGATCCCCGCTGCCGGTCAGGAGACGTTCGAATCCAGCCGCGGGGCAGGGCCGGCTGAAGAGGAAACCCTGGAGTTCGTCGCATCCCTGCGCGGTGAGGAGCTCGGCCTGTTCGGTCGTCTCGACCCCTTCACCGACCACGTCGAGCCCGAGGGTATGAGCCATGGCGATGATCGCGGCCGAGAAGATCGCGTCATCCCGGCATTCCGTGATCGTCGATACGAAGGATTGATCGATCTTGATCCGTTCGATCGGGAAGCGGCGGATATACGCCAGCGATGAGTATCCAGTCCCGAAATCGTCGAGACACAGGCCGATTCCCGCTTCGGCGAGTCGGCGCAGCGCCGAGATGGAGGCTTCGTATTCCTGCATGACGGCCGTTTCCGTGATCTCCAATTCGAGCTGTGACGGGTCGAGGTCGCCCTCCCGCAGACAATCGAAAACCGTCTCGCAGAGTGCCTCGTCGCGAAGCTGTCGTGTCGAAAGGTTGACGGAGATCCGGATCGGTGGGTGACCGGAGCGATTCCAGCGCGCCGCCTGCCGGCAGGCTTCGCGGAGGACCCATTCGCCGATCGCGACGATCAGACCGGTTTCCTCGGCCACGGGAATGAAGTCGGCCGGTGAGATCGGCTTTCCGCCCGTTGGATGCCAGCGCAGCAGTACTTCGGCACCGGTGAGCGCGCCCGTGCGCGAAGCCTGGAGCGGCTGGAAGTGGAGCGCGAACTCGTCGCGCTCGAGGGCGCGTCGCAGCCGGTTCTCGATCGAGAGCCGCTTCGAGGCGGCTTCGTTCATCGGCTGGGTGAAGAACCGGAAACCACTTCGTCCCTGGCTCTTGGCGTCGTACATGGCCGTATCGGCGCTTTGGAGGAGGGATTCGGCGTCGTTGCCATCTCCTGGGAACATGGCGATGCCGATGCTCGCTCCGGAGTAGAGCTCACGCCCGTCGACCTCGAAGGGCTCTGCCAGGGCCGACAGGATCCGGTTGGCCACCAGGCTCGCGCCATTCGCGTCGTCGATATCGGTGAGCAGGATCGTGAACTCGTCGCCCCCGAACCGCGATACCGTGCCCGATTGGGCCGTAGCGCCGTTGCGACCGACCGTGTCGGTCAGCCGGACGCTCTCGATCAGACGGGAGGACACGTCGCGAAGCAGCCGATCGCCCACCTGATGTCCGAGGGTGTCGTTGACGTGTTTGAACTGATCGAGGTCGAGGAAGAGCAGTGCGAGCGATCGCCCGTGTTTCCTCGCCGAGGCCATCGCGGCGCGAACGCGCTCCTGCATGAGATGTCGATTCGGGAGACCGGTCAGGCCATCATAGAAGGCCAGGGTCCGGATGCGTTCCTCGGCACGATTCCGTTCGCTCATGTCCTTGGCGATGCAGACGATTCCACCTCCGGAACCTTCGGTCGACGCGCGGAGAGGCGCGCCGGAAACGAGAACGGAAATCTGGCGACCGTCACGAGCCGTCAGGACGATATCGAGATTGTGGAACGGACTCTCCCATTTCGGAGATTCCGACGCGAAACATTCCGCAAAGGCCGGACCGAAGATCCGGTTCGCCGAGCCGCCGACCAGCTCGTCCTGCTCGTAGCCCAGGATCTCCGTCACCCTCTGGTTCGTCCTGAGGATCCGTCCGCTTCGATCGAGAACGAGAAGCATGTCCGGAATCGAGCGGATGATGTCGCTGATCTCGGATCGTGTCGCCGTGTTCTGCTCTTCCAGCGTGAAACGCCGCTCGACTTCATGGATATGCCGATTCGCGACGGCCAGGCGGACATGCAGGAGGTCGAGGCTGACCGGCTTGACGAGATAGTCGTTCGCTCCGGCGGCGAGTGTCTCCTGGAGACGCTCCGGCGCCGTACTCGACGTGATGACGAGAATATAGGCGCGATCCCCGTCGCGGCGCGCACGAATCAGCCTGCAGACCTCGAGCCCGCTCATGCCGGGCAGGGAGAGGTCGAGCGCGATGAAGGGAAAAGGATCCTCGGCGTGGCGAACCAGGGCCGCTTCGCCATTCGGGCAGGCCGTGACTTCGTAGCCCTGGCCCACAAAGAGGCCTTCGAGCATCCGACGCGTGCTCGAATCGTCCTCGACCAACAACAGCCTCAAGTCCACCTCCCCGTGCCAGGTGGCTGGATCGTCAAGACCGGCGGAACGCATGAGCCGCCCGGATTCCGCCGACCGGGTCCAGCGCTGGTCCTCGGGATCGTCGGTGTTTCACTCGATCCCCCGATCGAGAGAAGGGAGGGCAGAGCGGAGATCCATGCCCCAGCCGATGCCGAGCGGCTCAATCCGGCCTTCCGGGGTGCCGCTCCGGCAGAAGGGGAATCCGCCTCGGCAAGGCGTGACCCGTTTCGAGCGAAGGCGTCATGATCCGCTCGATTCGAAGGGAAGGGGCGGGCATGGAGACGGCAGGCAGGGCGAGCAACGACCGCGTTCGACGATGGGCGCCCATCCTGCTCTTCTTGTCCGCGTTTCCCGCGATCCTGATCGCGCTCGGCATCGATCTCGGGATGCCGTCTGCTCCGGTTGACGATGCCCTCCTCTCGAGTCCGGCATTCGAGAATGCCCATCTTGCTCTCCGAGGAAGTTTCACCCACACCCTCCTCGAGTGGACGGCTGTCTGTTTCGCGGCCTTCGGCGGGATGCTCGCCCTCGTCCAGTACCGGATCGTCCGGGATCCGTTTCTTCCGATCATCGGGTTCGCGTTCGTGTGTGCGGGTGCGATGGACGCGTTCCATACCTTCGCGGCGGATCGGCTCCTCGAAGCCGTTGCCGACAATCGGGATCTGATTCCCTTCACCTGGGCGATCTGTCGGGCCTTCAACGCCATGATC
>DRKE01000368.1 GCA_011051925.1 Deltaproteobacteria bacterium | reverse complement strand
GTACCGACCCGAAGAAGGGGTGCCAGCAGCCACTGCAGATCCGGGGGCGCGACGCGACGCAGCCGGGCCCGGTATCCTGCCCCCATGCTCGAGGCCCACCTGCGCGACGAGTTCGATCGTCTGGGAATCCGGCAGGGGCGGATCCTGGTCGCCGTCTCCGGGGGCCGGGATTCGATGGTGCTGCTCGACCTGGTCGCGCGGTGTCGTCGGGACCTCGGGCTTTCGCTCGTCGTCGGGCACGTCGATCACGGCTTGCGGGGTGTGGCCTCGGCGGCCGACCGGGCGCATGTGCGGGAAGCGGCCGAGCGGATGGGAGCGGCCTTCCGGGTCCGCTCGATTGCACCCGAGACCGGGCGCTCGGTTCCGTCGAGTCGGGATCGGCCGACCCTCGAGGAAGCGGCGAGAACCCTCCGACGGGCCGCGCTTCTCGACATGGCGGGCAACGACGACTGTCGATGGATCGCCACGGCGCATCATGCCGGGGACCAGGCCGAGACCCTGCTCATGCGTCTGTTGCGCGGCACCGGGCCCGACGGCCTGGCCGGAATGGCACCTCGCAGCGCCGATGGGCGCTGGCTGAAGCCGCTTCTCCGGGTTCTTCCCGAGCGGATCTCCGCCTGGGCGGAAGAGGAAGGAATCGCATGGCGCGAGGATGAATCCAATCAGGACCGTCGGTTCACGCGGAATCGGCTGAGACTGGACTGGATTCCGGGGCTCGAGGCCACTTTCAACCCGCAGCTCCTCAGGACGCTGGGGGATCTGGCCGAAGCGGGAAGACAGGATCTCGAATGGATCGAGGGTCTGGTCGACGAAGCGGTCGGGGAGCGGGTCGAACTTGGAACGAGCGGTGTGCGCTTTGCGATCGGGGGCTGGGATGAGATCCCCGAGGCCCTGGCGCGTCGCGTCGTTCGCCGGGTCCTCATCGAGGTCGGGCTCGGTCGGCACGTGTCGAGGATCCATCTCGAACGCATCCTCGCCTTCCTCCGCCGCGGCCGAGCCGCGGGGCGGGACAAGCGCTTGGAGCTGCCCCGGGGGTTTGTGCTTCGACGCAGGGGGGATGGCTTCGAGTTGTCCGCTCCCGAGGACTGAAGCGGGTCCGATCGACCTGAAAATGCTACGGTACACCTGCGAGTTTGAAAGGATTTTCGACAACTCCCCCAGCAACTCGACCGGTCGCGAACCCGGCCGGTCGCCCGAGGGTCTAACGGGGGGTCCAGTCGAGGTCGGGGTCGCGCCCGGCTGCTTCGAGGCCGGATCCGGATCGATCCGGGACTGGGACGGAATTTCCGGCGAACCCGTCGGCGTGCCGAGCGCGTGGCGCTTGCCGATGCATCAAGAGCGCGAATCCGGTCGTGGATTCGGCAGACGGAGCAACGTGTGAATCAGCAGTTCTACAAGAACCTGGCCCTCTGGGTCGTCATCCTCGTGGTCATGCTCCTGCTGTTCACGACGCTGAAGCAGACCGAGTCGACGCCCCCGAAGCTTCCCTTCAGCGAGTTCATGGACAACGTCGCGACGGGCCAGGTCGAGTCGGTCACCATCGAAGAGGGCCACATCTCCGGCAAGACGATCGACGGCCGCAAGTTCACGACCTATGCGCCGCCGTCGGCGATCACGAACGACTTCCTGGCGGATTTCAAGGATCGCGGGATCCGGACGGAGGTGAAGCCACGGGACGAGGGCAGCTTCTGGCGTCAGATCCTGATCATGTGGTTCCCGCTGGTCCTCTTCATCGGCCTCTGGATCTTCTTCATCCGGCAGATGCAGAGCGGTGGTGGCAAGGCGATGAGCTTCGGGAAATCCAAGGCGCGCTTGCTGACGGAGAACCAGGGATCCGTCACCTTCAAGGACGTCGCGGGCATCGAGGAATCGAAGACCGAACTCGAGGAGATCATCGAGTTCCTGCGCGAGCCCAAGAAATTCACGCGTCTGGGCGGCCGGATTCCCAAGGGCGTGCTGCTCGTCGGGCCTCCGGGTACGGGAAAGACCCTTCTCGCAAGGGCTGTCGCGGGGGAGGCGGGGGTTCCCTTCTTCTCGATCTCGGGCAGCGACTTCGTCGAGATGTTCGTCGGTGTCGGCGCTTCGCGGGTTCGCGACCTCTTCCAGCAGGGCAAGAAACAGGCGCCCTGCATCATCTTCATCGACGAGATCGATGCGGTCGGTCGCCATCGGGGTGCCGGCATGGGCGGCGGCCATGACGAGCGGGAGCAGACGCTGAACCAGCTCCTGGTCGAGATGGACGGCTTCGAGAGCAACGAGGGCGTGATCCTGATCGCGGCGACGAACCGGCCCGACGTCCTCGATCCGGCGCTGCTGCGCCCCGGACGCTTCGATCGCCGGGTCGTCGTGCCCCGGCCCGACCTGCGCGGACGCCTCGAGATCCTGAAGATCCACACCCGCCGCGTTCCCCTGGCGGACGACGTCGATCTCGAGGTGCAGGCCCGGGGGACGCCCGGCATGGTCGGGGCGGACCTGCAGAACCTCGTGAACGAGGCGGCGCTGCTGGCCGCGCGGCGGGGCGCCAATCGGGTGGCCCATGTGGATTTCGAGAATGCCAAGGACAAGGTGCTCATGGGCGCCGAGCGCCGCAGCATGATCATGTCCGACGAGGACAAGCGCATCACGGCCTTCCACGAGGCGGGTCATGCCCTGGTGGCGCTCTTGACGCCGGAAGAATCGGATCCGGTGCACAAGGTGACGATCATTCCGCGGGGCATGGCGCTCGGATTGACGCAGACGCTGCCCGAAGAAGATCGCTTGAACTACACGGAAGAGCAGATCTACGCCGTCATCCGTTATGCGATGGGCGGGCGGGCGGCGGAGGACATCGTCTTCCATCATTTCTCGACCGGTGCCGCCAACGATCTGCAGCAGGCGACGAGCTGGGCGCGGCGGATGGTCAAGGAATACGGCATGAGCAAGGGCCTCGGTCCCGTTTCCTACTCGGACTCGGGACATGACGTCTTCCTCGGTCGGGATCTCGTCGGCCGGAAGGACTACAGCGAGGAGAAGGCGCGGGAGATCGACGAAGCCGTCGCCGAGATCCTTTCCAAGAAATACGAAGAGGCCCGTCAGCTCCTGCTCGACCACCGGGACACGCTCGAACGGATCGCGGAGGCACTGCTCGAACGCGAGACCCTCGAAGGGGCGCAGCTCGAGATCCTGCTTCGCGGAGAGACGCTGCCGGATCTCGGGCCGGTCGATGGTGAAACCGGGGAGGCCGAACCGGTATCGGGGTCGCGCGGCGAGAAGAACGGGGATCGGGGCAAGAAGCGCGCGGACGACAAGTCGGGGGGCGGCATTCCCGATCCGGAGCCGCTGCCCGGTTGAGTGGCCGGGTTCCAGGGCCCGGATCGGCACCCCGGCGTCGGCCGGGACGATCCCGAGCGGACGTGAGGGCGTGAGGAAGGATTGAGAGGGGGAAGGCGTTCGTGATCACGGTGTTGTGGAATTTCGGGAGCGATCTGGTGGAGTTCTTCAACTCCCACTTCGATCCCGTTCGCGACACGGTCGACATCCTTCTGGTCACGGCCGGAATCTACTGGCTGCTCCTGCTGATTCGCGGCACGCGGGCGATCCAGATCCTGGTCGGATTGATCGTCCTGATCGCGCTCTTCCTGGCTTCGGAACTCTTCCAGCTGGCCGCACTGGGGATGATTCTCGAACGCTTCCTGGGATCGGCCGTGCTGATCATCGTCATCCTCTTCCAGAACGACATCCGCCGCGCGTTGGCGCGGGTCGGTCGGGGCTTCTTCCCGTCCTTCTCGGCCGAGCAGGAACTCCAGGTCGTCGAGGAGATCGTGCGGGCTGCGGGCATTCTTTCCCAGCGGCGGCACGGCGCCCTGATCGTGCTCGAACGGGAGAGCAATCTCGGCGACCTGATCGAGGCGGGCATTCCCGTTGATGCGCGGCTCTCGAAGGAGTTGCTGACGAGCATCTTCCAGCCCTCCTCTCCGATGCATGACGGAGCGGTGGTGATCCAGGACGGGCGCATCTCCTCGGCCGGCTGCATCCTGCCTCTGACCCTGCGGACGGATCTGCCCGAAGGATTGGGAACGCGCCACCGCGCGGCCGTCGGGATCACGGAGGAGACGGATGCCCTCGTCGTCGTCGTCTCCGAGGAGACGGCGAAGATCTCGATCGTGCTCGGCGGCGAGATGCTCCAGGGACTCGATGCCCCCCGACTGCGCGTCGTGTTGCGGGACATCCTCGGTGGGGAACGCAAGGAGCTGCCCGAAGCTTCGGAGGTGGCCGGAGGCCTCGAGATCGCGGATCACCCGGAGGTCGAGCGGGCCACGGCCAGCTGAGTCGCACCCTGCGACGGAGGGAGAGAGCGGCCGATGGCGTCGCGTTTCGACAATCTGCGTCCCGGTGTCCTGATCCTGGCCCTGGCGATCAGCGTCTTCATCTGGGCCGTCGCCCAGGGTACGTCGAGCGTCCAGGAATCCTTCGACGTGCCCGTCGAACTCGTCGGTGTCGACGAGGGGCTGGTCGTGACGGACCAGAGTTCGGATGCGATCAACGTCCGTCTCCGGGGTAGCCGCGCTTCGCTTCGCAATCTCGATCGCGAGAAACTGAAATACCGGGTGAACGCCGAAGGTGGAAAGCCCGGCGTGGCGGTCTACGAGGTCGACGTCGAATCGATCGATCATCCGACCGGAACGTCCTTCATCGGCTATTCACCATCCCGGCTCCAGGTGCGTTTCGAGAAAAGAGGCCGAAAGGCCGTCGGGGTTCGGGCCGAGATAGAAGGGGTTCCCGCGCCCGGCCACCACGTGGCCGGCGTCGTGATCGAGCCTTCGAAGGTCTGGCTGGAAGGGGCCCGGAGTCAGGTGATGCGATTGAACGAAGTCGTGACCGAGGCGATCGACATCTCGGGTCTCGCGGCCAGCGAGAAGCGGGAGGTCCGTCTCGTGCTCGGAGGGGGCACGGTCTGGGTCGAGGACAACAGTCCGATCACGGTCGAAGTGAGAATCGAGCCGGATCCCGTTCCCGAGCCGCCGAACGAGCTGCCCGCCTCCCCTTCGGAAGGGGCGGCAGGGAACGGATCGGAGAAGGCGACATGAGCGGCGTCTCCGTCCGGAAGCTGTTCGGAACCGACGGCATTCGCGGCGTGGCGAACGTCCATCCGATGACGCCGGAGATCGCCCTCGCCCTGGGACGCGCGATCGCGCACGTCTTCCGGGAACACGCCCACGGGCGCAAGCAGATCCTGATCGGCAAGGACACCCGGCTTTCCGGCTACATGTTCGAGGATGCCCTCGCGGCGGGGATCTGTTCGATGGGCGTCAACGTGATCCAGGTCGGCCCCGTCCCGACTCCCGCACTCGCCTTCCTCACCCGGGACATGCGCTGCAACGCCGGGGTCATGATCACGGCCAGCCATAACGCCTATCAGGACAACGGCATCAAGTTCTTTGCGGCGGACGGCTTCAAGCTGCCGGATGCGGATGAAGCGCGGATCGAGGAGTTGATCTCTTCCGGCGAGATCGCGAAGGTGAGGGTGCCCCCCGACGAGATCGGGCAGGCCCATCGCATCGAAGATGCCCGGGGGCGCTACATCGTCTATCTGAAGAATACCTTTCCTCCGGAGCTGACCCTGCGAGGGATGCGCATCGTGATCGACTGCGCGAACGGGGCGGGCTATCGCGTCGGGCCGATGGTCTTCCGTGAACTCGGGGCCGAAGTCTTCGAGGTCGGTTGCGAACCCGACGGCCGCAACATCAACGACGGGTGTGGCTCGCTCTTTCCCGAGCGCGCTGCGGACCGGGTTCGGGAGTCGGGGGCCGATGTCGGGATCGCCCTCGACGGGGATGCGGATCGTGTCGTCGTGATCGACGAGCGAGGAGAGATCTTCGACGGGGACCTGCTGATGTGGCTCTGTGCGCGGGACATGCACGCGCGTGGCGTGCTGGCGAATTCCGCCGTCGTCGCGACGGTGATGAGCAACCTCGGTTTGGAAAGGGCGCTGGCTTCCCTGGGCATCGAACTGAGACGCACGGCCGTTGGCGATCGCTATGTCGTCGAGGAGATGCGCCGGGGCGGCTTCAATCTCGGAGGCGAGCAATCCGGTCACGTTCTGTTTCTCGACGATTCGACGACCGGAGACGGCATCATGTCCGCCCTCCAGGTCCTCGCACTGATGGCCCGCAGCGGGAAGAAATTGTCGGATCTGAACGAGGGGTTCGAACGCTTTCCGCAGGTCACCCTCAACGTGGGCGTCGAAAGGAAACGGCCCCTCGAGGCGCTTCCGGAATTCCAGGCCGTGGTGGCCGAAGTCGAACGGGAACTGGGAGACGCGGGTCGGGTCCTGGTCCGCTATTCCGGAACGGAACTCAAGGCGAGGGTGATGGTCGAGGGGCGGGATGAAGCGCGGGTCCAGGAGCTGGCCCAGCGGATCGCGGACCAGCTCGCGGATTCGCTCGCCGGAGGGGCTTGATCGATGCGCCTGGTCTTCTCGCTCGACAGCTGGACCGCGCTTCGGGACTTCGCGGGGGATGACCAGAGTGGTCTCGGTGCTGCCGCGGTGCTGGCCGAGCTGGCCGGAGTCGACAGCCTGAGATTGTCGATCAACGAGGACCTGGCGCCGGTTCGCGAGGCCGACGTCGAAGAAATGCGACGGTCGGCCAGGGCCTTCGAGCTGTGCATGCCGATCTCCCAGAACCTGCTGAAGATTCCGCTGGGAGCGCGACCCGACCGGGTCGTTCTCGTGGGCGACCGACACGAGGCCGCCGGACCCGCTCCGGCGGTGGACGCACGCGTGGCGGGCAACGTTCTCGGCACGGTCCTGCGAACCCTCGAGGACGCGGGCATCCCGACGAGTGTGCGGATCGCCCCCGAGATCGAGGCGATCCGTGCCGTTCACGGACAGGGCGTCGTCGACGTCGAGCTCTTCACGGGTCACCTCGTCGATCTTCCCGAAGCCGAACGTCGTGGCGCCCTCGTGGCCCTGGGTGATGGCGTGCGACTGGCCAGCAAGCTGCGCATGGGCGTGGCCGTTGCCGGGGGGCTCGACGATCGCAATGTCGGTGAGATCCTGGCGGCTGCGCCCTCGGTCGACCGGGTCGTGTCCGGTCGCGGGCTCACGCGTCGCTCGCTGCTGGTCGGAATCGATCGCGCGGTGCGTGATTTCCGGGACCGGCTGTGTTGATCCCGGTTCTCGACGGGATCGGGTTTCGCTGAAAACCGGCCGCCTCGGCTATGTTGTGTGCCCGGGTCGGGGACCCGTCCTGCGATGACGCGACGTGCCTGGTTCGCGATCGGAGGGTCGGGATCGCGGGGATTCGAAGGGGGTTTCGCCATGGGCCGAACAGGAACCACCACCCGGAAGCGCGATGACGTCGCCGCGTCGATCCGGGAGGGTGTCTGGCCCCTGGTGACGGCCCGTGAGATGCAGGCGCTCGACCGCCGGACGATCGAGGAGCAGGGCGTCGCGGGTGGGATCCTGATGGAAAGTGCCGGCCGATCCCTGGTCGGCCCGGTCCTGGCGCTGCGTCGCCAGGGCGCCAGACCCGATGCGCCGGTTCGCGCGATCTGCGGAGCGGGGAACAACGGCGGGGACGGGTTCGTTGCGATCCGGCACCTGATCGCCGAGGGGGTCGATGCGCAGGCCATCCTGGTCGGCGATCCCGAATGCCTGCCACCCGATGCCGCTTCCAACTGGCATCGCCTGGCTGCGATCGGCGCGCCGGGGCGAGTCATCGATCCTTCCGATGCCGAGTTCGATGGGATGGCCTTGTTGGGGGAGACGAGTGTCGCCATCGACGCGCTCTTCGGAACCGGACTTCAGCGACCGATCGAAGGCGGACATGCCCGATGGATCGGATGGCTGGGACGGGCGCGTGAAGAGGGGCTGCGGGTGCTCTCGGTCGACATCCCCTCCGGCATCTCGGCGGATACGGGCCAGGTTCTCGGGGTGGCGGTCGAGGCCGATCGGACCGTCACGATCTCGCTCCCGAAAATCGGTCTCGCCCTCGAGCCCGGGCGGTCCCATGCCGGTCGGATCGAGGTCGCTCGAATCGGGATCGCGGACCCGCCGTGCGATCGGGTGGACGGGGTCGAGCTCTGGAACGCGAAGGCGGCGGCGAAGCGGTTTCCGGAGCGTCCGCGCGC
>DRKE01000367.1 GCA_011051925.1 Deltaproteobacteria bacterium | reverse complement strand
TATCCAAGGTGCTCGTCACCCCGTCCCGCACGATGCGGTAGCCGTCGAGCGTGAGATTCGCGGCGGGATCGCTTCGCAGGCGCACCTCGCCGCCGTTTCGCGCCTCGATGCTCGAGAGCAGGGTCGGTACGGTGTCCGCGAAGTCCTGCAGTGACGAGAGATCGACCAGGCTGCCGAGGCCGTCAGCGGCGAAGCGGATGTTGCTGTCGGCAAGCGCAGTGGCGCCACCAAGGTCGATCTCACCACCGGCCGTGGCTTCGACGAGCCAGTTGCGTCCGAGCAGGGTCGCGCCGCTCAAGCTCATCGCGCCCGAGGCGTCGATACGGCTTGGTCCGCCGGCGCCCTGACCGTTCGCACGCCAGGCGACGCTGCCGCTGCCCGTGGCCCCGAAGGCGTTCAGCGTCGAAAGATCGATCAGGCCGCCGCTCGTCACGTCGAGCGTCGCACCATCGAGCGCGACGAGGCCGGTCGCGGAGAAGATCCCTCCTGCTGAAACCGCGAAGCTCGCACCGGCACCCGCGGTGAGGTCCCCGGTTGCAAGCGACGAGCCGCCCGAGACCGAGAGCGCTTCGTTGTTCGTCAGGCCAAGGACGGTCGTCGCGCCGGCTGCGTGCGACACCGTCGGCGGTGCGCCGTTCGCACCCGCGCGGTCGATGACCACGTCGTCCGCGGCGCCCGGGACGACGGCCAGATCCCAGTTGCCGGCGTCGTTCCAGTCGCCGTTGGCGTCGGTCGCCCAGCTGATCGTGGCCGCTTTGGCGGCGGGCACGACCGGGAGACCTGCGCTCGCGATGAAGGCCACGGAAAACAGGAGTAGCGAGATGGGTCGTCGCATGAGGACATCCTTGCCGTGCCGCCGCTATCGGGTGGCATGGACCTGTCCCCTCCCCAGTGTCGAATCATCATAGCTCACACGGAGGCCAGCTATGTCAAGAATCCGGGCTTCTCCCGGGCGTCACGGCGAGTCGCCGCTCTTCATCGGCTGGGAATCTGCGGGGCGGAACCCAAGAACGCACAAGAATCACCTGTTTTGTAGCGGATTCAGGGCTGCCGATTCATGAATGGTAGGCCAGGCGTGTTTCGAGCCCGCTCCCCGGTGTCCGATTCCCGTTCTGTCTGGCCGCTTCACTTCCTTTCCGCTTTCGCTTCGTCGGTCAGACCCACTCGATCCCGGTTCGCAATGATCTCGTGCGTGGAGGCGCGAGCCACGGATTCCGCGGCGCAGGACGCCAACCTCGACGAAGAGATCGAGAATCGCTCCGCCGCGTCCCTCGCCACGGCGCATCGCCTTCATCCCATGCTGCATGCCCGGGAAGACGCCCGGCACGTCGACCTCGAGCAGGCGTCGGAAATCCGCCAGCTCGCAATCGGCAACGAACGACGTCACGTCGGTCCCCCGCGCGCCCCCGGTCACCCATGCGGCCATGCGCTCCGGCGAAACGTGCGGTATCACGACCGCCGATCGAGATGTCGGGCGATCCCCTCGTTCACCGCGTCTGCTGCCTCGAGGGCGACGGCGTGTCCCGCCCCATCGACCATGAGCGACTCCGCATCCGGAATCGATGCGGCGATCGATCGGCCGTCGGGGACCAGCAGGTCCGCGCCCGCCACGATGACGAGTGTCGGAACCGGGATCGTTCGCAGATCGCCTGCACGCGTCCCGGACCAGGCCGACATGCCCGCGATCATGCGATCGAGCGTCGTGGCGGGCACGCGCGACATCATCTGCGCCAATCCTCGAAGGGTCCGGCTGCGCACCCGCTCGTCGGCCAGGAAGTCACTCGAGAAGAACCAGGGCAGCAGCGTCGCCGCCAGGGTCTCCGGCGTCGCCTCCATGGCCACCCGCCGCCAGCCCTCGCACACCGCGAGCAGTCGGGCACTGGCCTCGACGAAGGGCGTGATGAGTGTCAGCGACCGGACCCGCCCGGGCTGCGTGAGCGCCAGCTCGAGAGCGACGGCCGCGCCCAGGCTCGCGCCGATCAGATCCGCCCTGCCCTCATAGCTGGCCCCGACGTCGGCTGCCAGCTGCGCCACCGTGTAGACGTCCACCTCGGGTGCATCGGAGAGACCGACCCCTCGAAGATTCACGGCGAGCACCCGGAAGTGTTCGGCCAGCTCGGGGATCTGACGCGTGAACGCGGAGGCGTCGGTGCCGAGCCCCGGAATCAGCACCACGGGGTCGCCCTCCCCGGCAGTCGGAATCTCGAGCGAAATACCCTCGGCCACCGGGACGAGCGCACGTCGGGCCCTGGCGTAGGCCTCGACGTCCTGCTTCGTGACCCGCCCCCCCGGCCCCGTCCCGGGCACGTCGGAAGGATCGATCCCGGACTTTCTCGCCGCGGCGCGCGCAGCGGGCGCGATCGGCTTCCCGGCGCGTACCCCCGCTGCGGACTTCGCCGCCTCGGCGGACGCCACCTTGACCTCGAGCGCCACGCCTCCCCTGGCATCCGGATGATCGTGGGCCGCCTGGAAGGCGTCGACGTCGAAGGGCTCTTCCATCGTCTCGGTGATGACACCGAGAAGCGTCCCACACGGAACGGTCTCGCCCGCTTCGACATAGACATGGCGCAGAAAGCCTTCGGCGGACGCTGCGATCTCGACCTCGTTCTTCTCGGACTCGATCACGAGCACGAGTCGGCCCTTCTCGACCCGACTGCCCACCTCGAGCGGCCAGTCGACGATCGTCCCCTCCTCCATCGTCATGCCGAGCCTCGGCATCGAGATCGCCGTCGCCATGGCCGCTCAGCCCATTTCGCCGACGGCGTCGAGCACGTCCTGCGCCGAGGGCATGAAGGCCTGTTCGAGGACGCCACTGAAGGGCACCGGCGTATGCGGCGCCGTGACGCATTTCACGGGTGCATCCAGGAAGTCGAAGCCCTTGTCCACGCACAGGGCCGCAATGTCCCGCGCGATCGAGCAGCGCGGGGTGGACTCGTCGATCACGACCATGCGTCCCGTCTTCTCGAGCGACGCGAGGATCGCGGCCTCGTCGAGCGGTGAGAGCGACCGCAGATCGATGATCTCGGCGCTCGTCCCTGCGCTCTCGAGAGCCGCCGCCGCCTGCTGTGCCAACGCCACTGTGGCGCCAAAGGACACGAGCGAAACGTCACTCCCCTCGCGGACGACCCTGGCCGGGCCGATCGGGATCTCGCAATCGCCCTCGGGAACCTCTCCCACCTGGTTGAGGATCCGCTTGGGCTCGCAGAAGACCACGGGATCGTCGTCGCGGATCGAAGCCAGCAGAAGGCCCTTGGCCTCGGCGGGCGATGAGGGGATGACGGTCTTGAGACCCGGGATCCCCGTCGTCATCCAGTAGAGGGATTGGGAGTGCTGGGCCGCGGCCTGCATGCCCGCACCGCAGACCGTGCGTACGGTGAGCGGTACCTTCGCCTTGCCGCCGAACATGTAGCGGAGCTTCGCGGCCTGGTTGAGAAGCGGATCGAGGCAGGTGCCGAGGAAGTCCATGAACATCAGCTCCGCGATGGGCCGCAGACCCGTGACCGCGGCCCCGACCGCAGTTCCGATCAGGCCCATCTCGGCGATCGGAGTGTCGCGTACCCGATTCATCCCGAACTCGCCGACCAGCCCGCGCGTCGTGCCGAGAACGCCACCCATCTCCTCGACGCCTTCCTGGGAGCGGTCTCCTCCGCCCGCCACGTCCTCTCCCATCAGGATCACGGTCGGATCCTGGCGCATCGCGATCGCGATCGCCTCGTTGATCGCCGCGCCCGTGCTCAGCTCTCGTGCCATGGCTCGTACCTCACATAGACGTCCGTCAGGACGTCCTGGGGATCGGGAAGTGGCCCCTGCTCGGCTTCCTCGACCGCGGTCCGCATGAGCTCGTCGATCTCCAGATCGACACGTCGAAGGTCGCCGGCCTCGAGCAGCCCCGTCTCGAGGGCCTTGCGTTCGAAGATGTCGAGCGGATCGCGATTCTGGATCCATTCCTCGGCCTCTTCCTTGTTCCGATAGGGCGTCGGATCGCCGACGAAGTGCCCATGGAAGCGATAGGTCTTGCATTCGAGCAGCGTCGGGCCCCCGCCCGCACGCGCTACCTCGATCGCCTCGCCCGCCTTTTCGAAGACATCGAAGAAGTCCATCCCATCGGCGATCACGGCTCGCATGCCGTAGGACGCGGCGCGCTCGGCGATGTGCTTCACGGGCACGACGAAATCGGTGGGCGTGAACTCCCCGAACCCGTTGTTCTCGCAGACGTACAGGACCGGAAGCTTCCAGTTCGCCGCCATCGTGAGCGATTCGTGGAACTGGCCCTGGTTCGTCGCCCCGTCGCCGAAGAACCCGACCGCGACCTTCCCGGTCCCGAGCACCTGCGCGCTGAGCGCGGCACCGGTCACGAGGGGAATGCCGCCACCCACGATTCCGTTCGCGCCGAGCATGCCCTTGTCCATGTCGGCGATATGCATGGAGCCGCCCTTGCCCTTGTTCGTGCCACTCGCGCGGCCGAAGAGCTCGGCCATCATCGCCTTCACGTCCACGCCCTTCGCGATGCAGTGGCCGTGACCGCGGTGCGTCGAGCCGACATGGTCGTCGTCCGCGAGATGGGCGCAGACCCCGACCGCGATCGCCTCCTCACCGGCGTAGAGATGCATGAAGCCGCCGATCCGGGCCGACGCGACCAGCTCCTGGAGTTTCTCCTCGAAGCGCCGGATGGTTCGCATCTGGCGGTAGATCCGAATCAGGTCGTCACGTGAAAAATCCATCTGGAATCCCCTCGTCGTGGCGGCACAGCCCTCCACCCGCCGCATAGAGCCTAGCTTTCTGCGACTCGTCATTCTCGACCTCGGGCGACGATCTCTTGACCTGGGGCGGGAGCCGCGAGGCTCTCGAGCCATCCTGGCGGCTGTCGAGTCCAACGCGGGAGGCAGGACAGCCGTCGATCCGAGTTCGGATGCGACGCGGAGGGCGTGAGCGTGGATCAGGCGGCCCGGAGTCGAGCTATGGTCCGGTGGCACGAGGGGGCCGACGAAATCCGGCTCGGACCGACACGATCCGTCGCAGCTCCGCCGCGGACGGTGTCCACCGCCCCCAGCCGATCGACCCACGAGGATCCATCTCTTGCGCATTTCGCGGCATTCCCCGGCC
>DRKE01000366.1 GCA_011051925.1 Deltaproteobacteria bacterium | reverse complement strand
TCGCGGGCAAGGATCTCGTGATCGCCGCCCGGATCCAGAATCGGCATTTCCCGATGCGGTTCCTGCGCAATCTGATCGGAACCCAGGTGGTGGATCCGCCGCTCATCGTCGAGGCCCAGGGTGATCCGGACAATCCTGGAGAATGCGACAACACGCGGCAGATCGACATCGACTGTTTCGTCGAACCCGTGACGGTTCTCGGAAACGCCGAACCCGGAGGTTTCGTTCCGGATCAGCAATTCACGCGGACGCGGACGTTCAGTGTGGTGGCGCCTTGATCCGTCCACTCGAGGCGGTCGGGCGGATTCGGAGAGCGACGATCCGGGATCGAGATCGATTTCCGGGCGCGCGCGGGATGGCGTGAGCACGAGAGCAGGAGATAGGGGAGTGGGAATGCGGCGATACGGGCCGATCGGAGTCGGGATCTCGATCATGATCGGGATGCTTCCGGTGTTGTGGGCCAGCGCGTGTTCGACGGGGCTCAGGGAGTCCGTCCTGCCGCCCATCGTGACGAACAAGGTGTCCCAAGCGACGGCCGTCGGAATCGAGGTCTGTAGCGATTGCCATTCGGCCGAGCCGGATTTCTATCGAAAGGGGCATCATCGCGTCGCGTTCTTCGCAGGTTCGGCTGGTACGGGATGCGAGTCCTGCCACGGCAAGGGAAGCGTCCATGCCGAGTTCTTCTACGAAAACGAAGAATACGAGGACGACCCTTCGGATCTCGTCGGGATCGAGGATCTCGACGCGCTCTCCGGTCATGAACGGTCGGCGCTCTGTCAGCAATGCCATCAGCAGGACTTCCCCCTCTGGCCGCTTTCCGATCACGCACAGTCGGGGGTGGGCTGCTGGGATTGCCATGCCGACGACCTGCACGCTCCGCCGCCGGGCATCGACGCCACGCCGGCCGTGATGAATGCGCAGAGCGACAATGCCTTCTGTGTCCAGTGCCACTCCTCGGTCGACGCGGAGTTCAAGCTCCAATACCACCATCGTGTTCCGGAAGGACAGATGAAATGCGCCGATTGTCATTCGATCCACGGCGAAGCGACCGCGGATTCCGCGCTGCACGGCGAGAACACCCGCTGCTACGAGTGCCATGCCGAATTCAAGGGCCCCTTCGTCTTCGAGCATCTGGGCACGGAGGAAAGCTGCGGCAATTGCCATTCCCCCCACGGATCAGTCAACAACAAGCTCCTGGTCGCGAATGACAATTCCCTCTGCGTGCAATGCCATTTCCAGTCACCGACCGGCTTCTTCGGGCGGCAACCCCATGCGGAATTCCTGGGCGGGGGCGCGCTCTGTTACGACTGCCACTCCCATGTGCATGGATCGAATACGAACCGCAATCTCAACCCGAGGCGCTTCTGATGATGGGATCGCGTGACCTCACCCCTCCGTTCCGGCGGGCATCCGGCCCTTCGATTCGAATCGCCAGCCTCGTGTCCTTTTTCTTCCTCGCGTCGCTTCTTCAAGCCCGGTTTGCCGGCGCTGCCGATCGCGACGGCTCCCGAGCCTGGTTCGATCTGCCGGAGTGGGTGGACCAGATCGGCGTGGCCGGACGCTATGTCGGGACGCCCGGCGGAAGCGAGAGCAAGTACCTCGAGGATCACAACATCCAGTCCGGCCCCATCTTCTCCCTGGGGCTCCGGGACGAGGTCTCGCGAGACGGGTTCCTGTCGATCGAGGGCATGGTCCAGCCCCTCCAGGACCAGGGATTCCTGGTCTTCGATTTCGACCAGTCGGGCAGAATGCGTCTCGACGCGGATGTCCAGGCCTGGCGCGAGTACTACAACACGCGGACGGGGGAGGCAGACGAGACCGTCCTCGGACGGGATCTTTCGTCGTTCTTTCCCAACTCGAACAACAGCACGCATTTCTTCGGGGGGGGCAAACCGAAGGCGGACTGGTTGAGGACGCGAACCGGTCTGGCAATCGAGCTTCCCGGTCCCTTCAGCCGCGTGTCGGCGGATTTCCTGTATCGAAGCGTGCGCGGCGAGATGAGTCTGCTGAAGGGGGGAACGGTCTTCGATCCCCTGGCGGTGCCGCCCGTGGTGGGTGGGAGCGGGCCGGGAACCGTTTTCTTCGACATCTCGAGCCGCAAGCAGATCGACTACGAATCGATCGGAGGCCTCGTCGCCACCCGTTCCGATCTCCTCGGCGTGAACTGGCAGTTCGACATGGGCGCGATGAAGCACGAACTGAAGTCGACGGTCAACGAGGCCAACTTCTCGACGAATGCGGCTTCGAGCGAGCTCGAACGATTCGGACGGGACACCAGCCTCAAGGTCGCGAATACCGAGCTGGTCGGCAGTCGTCATCTCCGCCACGACCTCTTCGTCTTCGGAGGAATGTCCTTTTCCTGGGAGCGGAGCGACCCCGATCCCTTCCAGTCGGTCCAGACGGGCATCCGCTCGGTGGCGCCCACGCGGATCCTCACGCGGCAGACCCTGGGATCGGACATCGTCCGGTTCAGCGAGGCCGTCTCGGGGGGCATGGTCTTCACGCCGATGCCCAGCATCATCCTGCGCGCGAAGGCTTCCGTTCGTGCGAGTCAGCAGGAAGCGAGCCTGAACGAGAGTCGCGACGAGTCGGCCTTCCCCACGGGCGACTTCGGCACGATCAGCAACGATTCGAAACGGAATCTCCTGGCCGCCCGCCTTCGAGTGACGGGTGATTGGCGAGCGGCGCGGCGGCTCTCTTTCTCGGGGTTCGCGCAATCCGACATCCGCTTCGAGAACGTGCGCAGCCGCCGCATCCTGAACTTCGTCGTGCTCGAGCCGTCCGAGATCGAGGACTA
>DRKE01000365.1 GCA_011051925.1 Deltaproteobacteria bacterium | reverse complement strand
CGCCTGATCCTCGGGCAGCTGCTCGTTGGCCGCGCTGTAGCCGGCCGATTCCACCGCCGGGCCGCTCTCCAGCGGGTGCAGCAGAGCGGCGTCGAAACGCTCCCGCCGCTGCCAGCCTTCGATCTTCGGACTCCAGACGTCGTCGGGTGCCGGCCGCTGGAAGTAGTCGAGCCCGCCTCTCGCATGATCCTGCGGACTGCCGGGAACCAGGCCGACGCATCCCATTCCCGGAAACAGCAGCAGGGCTGCCACGAAGGATCGGAAACGCCAATTCCACTGAGAACGGACGGACATGCCGAAGCTATCGGCGGGCTTCGACGGAAAGTTGAGGATGGACGCAGCACGCCCGCCTCGGCGGATCCCGGAGCGAGTCTTTCAGTCGCCCGAAACGGGATCTCCCGCCCAGCGGACGCCGAACGGGGGCGCGAACCGGATTCCGCAGCCCGCTAGGCGGGAATCATCACGTTCTGGGCGTCGCAAGAACCGACGAGCCCGAAAAGCACGACGAAAAAGACGATCATCAAAGGGACTCCTCCGATCACGTAGAGCCACGAGGCCAGATCACCGTTGACGCCCGGTCCCTCTTCGTTGAACTCGTCCTGATCGTTTCGGTCGTCGTCAGACATGGCGGGCCCTCTCCTCTCTCGCTCGTTCTCGCTTCGCTTCCTTAGTTTGCGTGCTCGCTTCCCGTCGCTTCTTCCCGGATGCGGATGCCCCATAGGGAATCGAGCGGCGCCCATATTAGCGGCTGCGACCTTCCTCGCCATGCAACATTCAATCTAGTCGGGTCGGGAATCGGCGGGTTCGGCGGCCTTCGCGCGCCAGCTCTCAGGCACCCCGGCCAGATCCGCCTCGATCCGCAGACTCCGCAAAGCCTTTTCCGCCTGCTCGATCCGCTCCCGATCGCCGCGAAGCTGCTGCCGAAGCTTGAAGGAAAGGGGCGAGGCGGTCGGGGCCGATTCTCCTCCGGGTGGTGCGATCGACCATTGGCTCGAGCCCCCGCTTTCGGCGACCCCATCGAGTTCGCGTTTCGTTTTCTCGAGAGCCTCTCGTGCCCGGGTCAGCTCGGATACCGCCTTGACGAAGCGACGATGCCACTCGGTCCGGCTGGCTCCGGCGACGGTCTCGACCTTCTGTCCCCCCAGGAAATCGTTTGGCAAGCGGAGCAGCGAATCCAGATCCGCTGCCTTCCCTCGGGGCTCAGCGCCCTTCCGGACCAGGACCGCCTGCTCGGGCGACAGGGCCGCGTCGGCGGCCGGCTCGGCCTCCGGCGCCTCCCCCCCCCTGGCGGCAGCGGGCGCCGGTCCTCCGGAGGAAACCAGCAGGGCGATCCAGCCGAGCCAGACCCCGATCCGCCTCGGCTGCAGGAGCCCCGGCCCCTTCTGTCGACCTCGATCCATCGGCTCGTCCCGTTCACCCTGTATGGGCCGTCCTCGTCGGATCGACCCGTCCCTGACCGACGATAGCGAACGGGACCGCTCCCCCGGGCGCGCTCGATCCGGAACCCGATTCCGGGGTCAAGGGCGACCGCGAAAAGCCGATAGATCGAGCGACGGCCCCGCTTCCCGAGGCGGTGCACAGATCGGGAACGGCAAAGGGAGGGGCGATGGAACGGGAAAAGCTGTATCGGCTTCTCCGACTCGGCCTCGAAAAAGGCGCGAGCGACATTCATTTCCAGGTGGGATATCTGCCCCTCTACCGTTTCCACGGCGAGCTCGTCGAACTCCGGTACAAGGTCCTGACCCCGGAAGACACCGAGGAGATCGTCCGGATCCTGATCGAGAACGATCCTCTCGGACAGGAACTCGACTTCAACGAACGGGACCTGGCCTTCGAATTGCCGGGCGAAGGGCGGTTTCGCGTCAACATCTCCCGGCAACGCCGCTTCTTCAACATCGTCCTGCGCGTCATTCCCCTCCAGATCAAGACCTTCGCCGATCTCAATCTGCCCTCGGTGCTCGGGGACATCGCCCAGGTCCGGCGCGGGTATGTCCTGGTGACCGGCCCGACGGGAATGGGAAAATCGACCACCCTGGCCGCCATGCTGAACGAGGTCAATCGACTTCGGAAGAGCAAGATCGTCACGGTGGAGGATCCGATCGAGTTCGTCTTCACCCACGACAAGAGCATCATCACCCAGCGTGAGATCGGAACCGACACCGAATCCTTTCCCGCGGCCCTGCGGGCAGCCCTGCGCCAGGACCCCGACGTGATCATGGTCGGGGAAATGCGCGATCTCGAGACCGTCGACACCTCCCTCAAGGCCGCGGAGACGGGTCATCTCGTCTTCTCCACGATCCATACGGCCGACGTCGCCTCGACGATCAATCGCCTCGTCTCCTTCTTTCCGGCCGAGGATCATCCCCAGGTCCGGGCCCGCCTGGCGGACAACCTGAAGGCAGTCGTCTCCCTCCGCCTGCTCGTCAACAAGAAGCAGAACGGCCGCGTGCCGGCCGTCGAGGTCATGCGATCGACGCGTTCGATCCAGGAGTGCATCAAGGACCCGGCACGCACCCACGAGATCACGGAGTACATCGCACGCGGTCGCAGTGAACACATGCAGACCTTCGACCAGCATCTCCTGGACCTCCTGAAGGCCAACAAGATCACGGTCGAATCCGCGCTGAATGCGGCCTCGAACGCGACGGATTTCCAGACCCGACTCGAAATGGAGGGACTCATTCACGAGGATGGGGAAGTCGATGCCAAGCCGGAAGCCCCCTTCGATGTCGATGCGGACGAACGGTTCTAGGGGTCGGTGACGATGGAAACGATCCCGAACCCCGTCCACGAAGAAAAACTGGATCACGCCCTCCGGATCACGGCGAGCCAGGCCTCGGGCCTGTCCTCGGGTGGCGCAGTGCTTCTCTATTCCCATGTCGACGACGATCCCGAGACCGGCCGACTGCGGGCGGCCGCGGGATTCCGGACAGCCGAGGAAGCCCGCCGGTTCGCGACCGATCTCGAGCGGCTCGTCCTCGACGCGATCAAGACCGGCGAGCCCCAGCGTGGTCAGGCGGTCGGCCCGATCGCGGAACGGGGCGAAGACGGATCGGCCCTCGCGATTCCCCTCACGACCCGCAATCGTGTCGTCGGAGCGATGCTCGTGGCGCCCAACGCGCCTCTCTCCGACGAGGCACGAGACGCCATCGACACCCTGGCCTGGTCGACGGCGATCCAGATCGACCACGCGGGTCTCACCTCCCACTATCAGCTGCTCGCGGCCGATTCCGAAAAGAACCTCGAACTCGCGGATGAGAAGAGTGACGAGCTGCTGAAGCTGTCCGAGGAACTCTTTGCCCAGGACATCGAACTTCTCCGCAACAACGAGAAGTTGGGAAAGATCGAGAAGCTGAAGAACGACTTCATCGAGAAGATGTCACGCGAGCTCCGCACGCCACTCAACAGCATCATCGAAGCGACCATCACGGTCCTCTCGAGCGAGAACGAGAACCTGTCGGAAGCCTCCCGCCAGACCCTTCGGAACGCGCTCGACGAGGGCACCGCCTATCAGCGAACACTCCAGAACATCCTCGACCTGTGGCGCATCAAACAGGACGAGTTCCCGATCGAGATCCAGGACGTCGCCATGGCGGACGTCATCGACGAGACGATCTTCAGCGTCCAGGACACGTTGAGGGACAAGCCGGTCGAGATCGTGAAGGACATTCCCGAGCCGTTGCCCAGGATCCGGACCGACCTGGCCAAGATCAACCAGATCCTTTTCCTGCTGCTCGACAATGCGGCGAAGTTCACGGAACGTGGAACGATCCGGATCGGGGCCCGCTACCACGAGGATCGGCTCCACTGCTGGATCGAGGACACGGGGATCGGCATCTGCCCCGACGATCAGAAATACATCTGGAACGAGTTCTACCAGGTCGATGATCGGGCCAGCGATCGGTATCGCGGCGCGGGACTCGGCCTGACCCTCGTCCACGACCTTTTGGTCCTGCTCGACGGGGATTCACTCCTGTCGAGCGAACCGGGATCCGGCACCCGGATCGAGTTCAGCATACCCGCCGTTCGCGCCTGAGCCCCATCGGGCGCCGGTCGAGGCCCGAGGCCCTGCCCGGTCAGGACCGGGGGTCAGCTCGCGGAATCCGGCCCTGGCTCCGTGGGTGCTGGGACCGACCCGGACGGATCCGGCGTCGACGCGGCGTCCGTTGCCCCGGGCGCATCGACACCGGCCGGGGCACTCGCTGTCTCGGCCGGTGGGGCATCGCCGGGTTTCACGAGTCCCGCCGCGATCTCCCGCAGACTCATCACGACCTGCTTGTTTTCCTCGACCTTGAGGAGCGGTCGGGCGCCCTTCTTGAGCTGTTTCGCCCGGATCGAGGCCATTCGGACCAGCTGGAATCGATTCGGGATATGTTCCATGCAGTCTTCGACGGTGATGCGTGCCATGAGTTGTCCCATCCGGGTCTGGAGCTGGATTCGAAGAGGCCGGAGCGTAGATCAGTCACCGGACGAAGGAAACCCCGGCCAGGTCCTCCCAGCCGGGGTCCCTTGGCCTTCCAGAACGAGGAAGGCCACTCCGTCCACACGCGCGCTAGCGCTTGCGGCGAGCAGCCTTCTTCTTGGTGGCCTTCTTCTTTCGGGTCGCCTTCTTCTTGGCGGCCTTCTTGCGAGTGGCCTTCTTCTTCGTGGCCTTCTTCTTGGTGGCCTTCTTGCGCGTGGCCTTCTTCTTCGTGGCCTTCTTCTTGGCGGCCTTCTTGCGCGTGGCCTTCTTCTTCGTGGCCTTCTTCTTGGTGGCCTTCTTCTTCGTGGCCTTCTTGCGAGTGGCCTTCTTCTTGGTGGCCTTCTTGCGAGTGGCCTTCTTTCGAGCTGCCATTTCTGGGTTTCCCCCCTTGTCAATCGCTCGTTTCGTCTCGGCCTGTGACCCGTACCGCGACTTCGCGTCCACCCCCGGATCGGGATTGGTCTCGAAATTCCCGGAGTTCACAGCACCAGCTGGAAATTCCTATCGGTATCGAGGACCGGCAACTTGAAGGAACAAACAAGCCTTCATGTATCAAACCGCGACGATAGAGCGTTTGTTGCGTCCGAGGAAACAACACCATGTATATGGCGTCAAGACAATTCTTCAAAAAAATCGCACAGATGTAGGTTCAACTTGCGATCGATGAAGCAGCTTTGCGAAGAAATCTGGATCCCGGATCCTTCCCGACATCGCACGGAGCCACGCGATTCGGGTCCCGGGCGGCGACGTGGCTCCTTCTGGCCGACCTCGTGAAGACCGGAAACCCGGGGATCGAAGCCAGTGCCGGAACCGTCATGGCGCCCGGGAATGGCGACACTGAAACGAGAAGATCGCGGCGGGCACGCTGCCATTCCCGGATTTCCGTGTGATCGCGACGGAAACCGTTCGAAAAGTCCGGATCGATTCTCGGTGGGGAGGGGACGGTTCTCTGGGTGATCGGTTCCCGGATCCCTGGCAGCATCCGGATCCGGCGTCTCACGGCGGTCGTCTTCGTGGCGCCCCTGACGCCTCGCAACCACACCGGGACCCGACGACTTCCCGGAGCGGATCCGGGCGGGCGGGACGGGGCGGGTTCCGCTTCGGTTCATCCGAACCGACCGGACGACCGACCCCGGCATCGGCATCGGCATCGGCATCGGCCCCGAGCGTGTTCGCCGCAGCCCGGACCGACGCGCGCAGCCCTATTTCTTGTGGCGCTGTCGCCTCAAGAGCTTCCGTTGCTTGTGCTTTCGCATCTTCTTCCGACGCTTCTTGATCACGCT
>DRKE01000364.1 GCA_011051925.1 Deltaproteobacteria bacterium | reverse complement strand
CGCGAAGCCCGATGCGCTCCAGGACGCGGTCATCGAATTGACGGATCTCGCCCAGCGGATCCGCCGGGGCCATCGCGGCGCCGCCTGAAGATCCGTCTCGCCCTCGGCCGTGAGCCAGCCGGAGCCGCTCCGTCTAGACGAAGAACCAGAACGAGAACGGCGTGCCGTCGGGATTCCGGAAGAGATCGCCGCCGAAGACCGCCAGGGCGAGCAGGGTCGCATTGGTGACGCCATGCACGAGCATGATCGCGGGCAGGCTCTTGCGACGATAGAACCAGAGATTCGACAGCACGATCCAGGGCACGCAGACCCACCACTCCCAGGGGGCGTGGCCCATCGTGAAGATCACCGTCGTCACGATCATGCTGCGCGCCGAATAGCGTCCGATCGGTTGGTCCCGAAAGTCCCCTTCCCCGTTCCAGACGTCGGCAATCCGCATCACGAAGCTGCGGATGAAGAGCTCCTCGAAGATCGGTGTCACCACGGCATAGCCGAAGAGGCGAAGCCCGAGGATCGTTCCGACCCAGGCCGCCCCGGCCATGGCGGGATCGAATTCGCCACCCGGTTCCGGGCGCAGTCCGGGAAACCAGAGATAGGGCGCGACCCAGACCGCCGTGAGGACGAGGCCGACCAGCACGTCCTGGAATCCTTCCCACCACCCGATCCGCGCGTTCTCCCCCCGGAGTTCCGGATAGGCGCCACGTCGCCAGAACCATCCGATCAGGGCGAGGACCCCGGTCGGCTTCGCGAGGAGCACGAAGGGGTCGGCGGCATCCGGAAGCCGCGCACCGATCTCGGACAGGACGAGGAACGTGGCGTAGGGCAGCACATAGGGCCACCAGCCATGATCTCCGGATTCGCCGTCGGCGCTGCGTCCGGCTTCCCGCGTGGGTCCCCGCCCGGCTTCCGCGGTCGCTTCGGATTCTTCGAGGGACGCGGCCATCGAGCCGGCTCCTCCTTCGTGTTCAATCGCGAGGCAGCACGATCTCGGGCAGCGGATGACGATAGAGGCGGGCCGCATTCTCGGAGCACATCATGCGGATCTCCCGCTTCGGAACCTGTCCCCAGGCCTCTTCGATCACGCTCTGACTGTCGGGCCAGGTGCTGTCGCCATGGGGATAGTCCGTTTCGAAGAGGATGTTCTCGACGCCGATGCGATGACGCGTGTCGATCGTCGACGGATCGTCGAGGGTGCAGAACCAGAAATTCCGTTTCAGGACCTCGGCCGGTCGCATGTCCCAGCCCAGTCCGTAGCGGGAACGGTCGATGATGTTGTCGAGGCGATCGAGCAGCATGGCCACCCAGCCGATTCCGCCTTCGGACATGGCGATCTTCAGTTCGGGGTGTTCCAGCGGATAGCCCGACCAGAGCCATTCGGCACAAGCGGCCAGGGAAAGCTGGCCGAAGAGCGTGGCGCCCAGCTGGAGGACCGGCGCGCCCTCCGGAAAGGCGTACATCCCGGAGCTGCCGACATGAAGCGAGATCACCGTCTGCGTGTCGACGCACGCCTGGATGATGGGATCCCAATGCTTGCGGTCCCAGAGGTTCGGCAGCTCCACGGCATGAGGCCGTTCGGGAAAGGTGACCGAGACGAAGCCCCGTTCGGCATTGCGACGGATCTCGGCCGCCGCGAGCTCGGGATCGGCCAGATAGGTGATGCCACAGGGGATGATCCGATCGGGATGGGGCGAATACCATTCCTCGAAGAGCCAGTCGTTCCAGGCCCGCACGCAGGCGAGACCGACTTCCCGATCCTTCGCCGCGGCGAAGACGCGACCGCAGAAGCCGGTGATCTGGGAAGGGAAATTCATCTGGGCCTGGATGCCGCCCAGATCCATGTCGGCGATGCGCGCGTCGGCGTCGTAGCAGCCGGGACGCATGTGTTCGAAACGGAAGGGCTCGAGCTTGACCGATTCCGGACGTCGACCGGCGACGGCATTCATGCCGACCTGCGTGTAGAGGGCGCCCTCGAATTCCCAGACCTCGTGGCCCTCGGGTGTTTCGATCAGCTGCGGACCCTTCTCCCGCAAGTCCGTCGGGAGATAGCGCTCGAAGAGATGGGGCGGCTCCACGACGTGGTCATCGACGGAAAGGATCGTCGTCTTCACCGTCCGCGGTTCCGGATCGGGAAGGAAAAGCGTGGGATCGAGGGGTCGGGTCGTCATCGCGGGACTCCATGGTTGCCGGCTCGGGGTTGCCCGTACGAGGTCGTCGCACATCCGAGACCGGGACGGTACGGGCTTCCGAGGCGTCGCGCAGCGTCTCGAATCGATCGTGAGAACGTTTCTAGGGGATCCAGAGGCTTATTCGGGGGCATTCGGTTGTATGAAGGAAGAAAATGGTGCACGATGGCGTGGGGATGGGCGAAGAACCATCCCACAATGAAAACAAAAGGTAAAATCAGATACATGCGAGTTACAGGAACAGTCAAGTGGTTCAACGACGAAAAAGGCTTCGGCTTCATCACCCGGGACGACGGTGAGAAGGATGTCTTTTGTCATCACAGCGCCATCCAGGGCGAAGGCTTCAAGAGCCTCACCGAGGGTGCAAAGGTCGAGTTCGACGTGGTGGACGGCCAGAAGGGTCCCGCCGCCGAGAACGTCGTGAACCTCTAGGCGCCAGGAAGAGACAGGGGGCCCCGCCGACCTTTGCGTTGGCGGGGCCCTTCTCATTTCGGACGCCCTCTTCCGATGCCGCCCTCCCCCTCGACGTCCCCCGCACCGCCTGGCCGGATCGAACGCTACCAGCACTGGCGGGACCGCTATGCCCGCGAGGCGGATCGCTGTGCCCGGTACGAGAAGTCCAGGAACGGCTCGGCCCTGAAGCGGCTTTCCGGGGCCTTCGATGGGCGGATGGTGCGACGCGCGCTGCGTGGGCTCGCCCCCGGGTCGCGGGTTCTCGACATCCCCTGCGGCGGGGGCCGGATCAGCCGGGCCCTCCGGCCGCTCGATCTCGACGTCATCGCGGCGGACTATTCGATCTGGATGCTGCAGATGCTGCGGAAGCACGCCGATTCTCCCCACCGCGGCGTGCGCGCCGACGCGCTTCGTCTCCCCTTCCGCGATGGCGCCTTCGAGGCCTCGGTCTGCTTCCGATTCATGCAGGCCGTCCCCCGGGCGCTCCGCATCCGTGCTCTCGCCGAACTCGGCCGGGTCTCCCGGCGGGTCATCGTCAGCTACCCCCATGTCACCTCGGTCCGGGGTCTTCGCCGATCGCTCATCGGACGGGCGCCCCGCGCGAACCGCGTGACCGAGACCGAGGTCGCCAGGGAGGTCGAAGCGGCCGGTCTCGTGGTCTCTTCCTTCGAGTACAAGGTCCGGGTCTTCTTCGAGGATTTCGTGGTCGTCGCGAGTCCGGCCGATTCGTAGAGGCAAGGAGGGATCGGAGGCTCTTCGCTACCCTTTTCCGCCTCAGCACATTCCTCATCCACAACCGTCATCCGGGGGTTCCCATGAGTCAGGCTGTCGAAACAACGTCCCATACCCAGGTGCCTCCCTCGAAGGGCCAGGCGGGGGTGGATCCCTGGTCCATTCCCCTCGAGAAGATCGATGTCTCGGATTCGGAACTCTTCGAGACCGACACGCTCTGGGGCTATTTCGAACGCCTGCGCGAGGAAGCGCCGGTCCACTATTGCGCCGAAAGCGACTTCGGCCCCTACTGGTCCGTCACGAAATTCGACGACATCGTCCATGTCGAGAAGAATCCCGAGATCTTCTCCTCGGCGCATAGCATCGTGATCGGAGATCCCGACCCGGAGTTTCCCCTCGAACCCGGCTTCATCGCGATGGACGGGCCGAAGCACATCGCCCACCGCAAGACCTGTCAGCCGACGGTCGCCCCCCGGAATCTGGCGCGACTCGAACCGTTGATCCGAGAGCGGGTCGTCGCCATTCTCGACCACCTTCCGATCGGGGGGACCTTCAACTGGGTCGACCGGGTATCGATCGAACTCACGACCGCGATGCTCGCGACGCTGTTCGATTTCCCCCAGGAGGAGAAGCACAAGCTCACCTTCTGGTCCGACATGGCGACCGCGAGCCCGATCATGGCGGGCGGCGTCGGGATCACGGAGGAAGAGCGGGAGGCGGCCCTCCGTGAGTGCCTCGAGCGATTCACGGTCTTGTGGAAGGAACGGGAGGGCAGCGCCCAGGAAGACCGGCTGGATTTCGTGACGGCACTGGCGAACGGCGCGGCCACGAAGGACATGGAGCCGATGGAATACCTCGGTACCCTCGTGCTGCTGATCGTCGGCGGGAACGACACGACGCGGAACTCGATCAGTGGCGGCGTGCTCGCGCTGAACGAGAATCCAGACGAGTACCAGAAGCTGCGGGACGACCCGGGCCTCATCCCGAACATGGTGAGCGAGATCATCCGTTGGCAGACGCCGCTCGCCCACATGCGCCGGACGGCCACCCGCGATACGGAGCTCGGCGGACAGTCGATCAAGAAGGGCGACAAGGTCGTCATGTGGTACGTCTCCGCCAATCGCGATGAGAGCGTGATCCCGCGGGCCAACGAATTCCTGATCGATCGGAAGAACGCGAAGCAGCATCTCTCCTTCGGGTGGGGCGTGCATTTCTGTGTCGGCAGCCGGCTGGCCGAGATGCAGCTCCGGATCCTCTGGGAGGAGATCCTCGAGCGTTTCCGCATGGTCGAGGTGGTGGGCGAACCCGTCCGCGTCCGGTCGAATTTCGTGAAGGGCTTT
>DRKE01000363.1 GCA_011051925.1 Deltaproteobacteria bacterium | reverse complement strand
CTCCGAGTCTGCGCAATTCGGTTTCGAGGGCGGCCAGGCGGTCGGTCTCCTTGATGCGCAGATTCGCGACGTTCGTGATCGTCGTCGGACCCTCCGCAAAGAGCGCGACGACCGCATAGGCGAGGACCGCATCCGGGAAATCGTTCATGTCGACCTCGCCGAGACTCCGCAGCCCCTTCGCGGGGCCCGTCACGCAGACGAGGTCTCCGCTTCGCTCGACGCGACAACCCATCCTTTCCAGCAGGTCGAGGATCTTGAAATCCGCTTGCAGGGAATCCGTCGGCACATTCGACACGCAGACCCGCCCTCCGGCGATCGCCGCCGCGCAGAAGGGGTAGGCCGCGGAGGACGCGTCGGGTTCGATCGGATAGTCCCGCGCTCGATAGCGGCCGCCCGCTCGGATCCAGATCCGATCTTCGCCCCGCCATTCGGCTTCGGCGCCGAAGGCGCGCATGACGTCGAGGGTGAGATCGATATAGGGGCGCGAGACGACGACGCCGTCCTTGAATACGAGTTCGACGTCGCGATCGGCATAGGGTGCCACCTGGGCGACAGCCGACACGTATTGACTCGAGCGGCTGCCATCGATCACGGCGGTGCCGCCCGGGAGTCCGCCGCCGTGCACGCGCACGGGGGGGCAGTCGTTCTGGCCGAGGGTCGTCAGCTCGGCGCCCAGCGCACGCAGCGCGACGACGAGATCCGAGATTGGCCGTTCGCGCATGCGTGCGTTGCCGTCGATCACGATGGGCGCCGAGGCGAGGGTGAGGGCCGCGGTCAGGAAGCGCACGGTCGTTCCTGAATTTCCGCAATCGAGGGGGTGTTCCGGGTCTTCGAAGCGACCGCCACGGCCCTGTACGGTCCATGCGTCCGACCCGCCGCTCGCGTCGCTCGGGGCGGCCTCGGCGGCCGCGTCGCCGGTGCCCTTCGAATCGTCGATTCCGATGCCCATGGCGACGAGGGCGGCCCGCATGACGATGGTGTCGTCGGATTCGAGCCCGCCCCGAAGGCGACTCTCTCCCTCGGCGAGGGCGGCCAGCAGCAGCGCGCGGTTGGTGATGCTCTTGCTGCCGGGGACCGCGACCCGACCGTCGAGGGGGCCGCGGGTCTCGATTGCGAGGCGTGGGGGCAGCGTCGTCGGTCGCGGCATGGTCTTGTGGCGCTCCTCGAAGGGATCCCGCCCGATCCTTCCGACCGAGCCCGATCCGCGCGCACCGTAGCACGAGCACGGCTTCCCGTTGACACTCGGGAGGCCCTCCGGCACACTCCGGCACCGGTTGGAATCCATAGAATTGTCGGCGAGTTAGCCGGCGGACCCGGTCGAACTGGCGCGGTCTGGCCGGGCCCTTCGAGACTCTGGATCCCTTGAATCGTGTGGGGCCCGGGACGTGAATGTCGTCTTTCGGGCTCGACCGCCGCGGAATCCACGGAACGCCGTGAACAGGATGAATTTTTCGGGTGGGACTCCTGGGTGGGCCAGGCATCCCACTCTTGTCTGCCCCTGATCGGCTCCGGTCGAAACGACGTGTGAGGGGCCTGCCAACCCGCGCGCGTCGTGCGGGACGGAGACCGGGCGCGCCCGAACGGCGCGCGAACGAAAAACAGCTTCGGCTTCGCCCCCGCCCCCACGAAGGGCCCGGGCGTCCCGGGCGATCACGGCTCTGGCGACCCGATGGGTCGGAGAGAGCCAGGAGAAAACGAAGGTGCCGAAAGTCCTCGTTTCCGATTCCCTCGCCGAGCAGGGCGTGACCATTCTGGAGCAGTCCCCCGGAATCGAAGTCCTGAACAAGCCCGGCATCTCGCCCGACGAATTGATGGCGCTGATTCCCGAGATCGACGGCCTCGTCATCCGCTCGAACACGAAGGTGACCAGCGACGTCCTCGATGCCGCGAAGAACCTCAAGATCGTGGGCCGCGCGGGCATCGGCGTCGACAACATCGACGTTGCCGCCGCGACGCGCAATGGTGTCGTCGTCGAGAATACGCCCGAAGGCAACAACATCACGACCGCCGAACATGCGATCGCCCTGATGGTTTCGCTGGCGCGCCACATTCCCCAGGCGACCGCCTCGATGAAGGCCGGGAAATGGGAGAAGAAGAAATTCCAGGGCATGGAGCTCTACAACCGGACCCTGGGCGTGCTGGGCGCGGGCAATATCGGCCGCTTCGTCGTCTCCCGGGCGAAGGGCCTGGGGATGAAGGTCATCGTCCACGATCCCTATCTCACGCCGGAAGCCGCCGCCCGTCTCGAGGTCGAGCGGGTCGAACTCGACGAGATGATGAGCCGCTCCGATGTCGTGACCGTCCACGTTCCCAAGACCAAGGACACGACGGGCATCCTCGGTCGCGACGAATTTGCCAAGGCCAAGCCCGGCCTGATGGTCATCAACGCCGCTCGGGGCGGCATCGTCGACGAGGAAGCGCTCCTCGAGGCGCTCGAATCGGGTCAGGTCGGTTCCGCCGGCCTCGACGTCTTCGTGACCGAGCCGCCGCCCGCGGACCACCCGCTCGTCAACCACCCGAACGTGATCTGCACGCCCCATCTCGGCGCCTCGACCGAGCAGGCCCAGATCAACGTGGCCATCGCCGTCGCCGAACAGATTCGCGATTTCCTTACGAATAGGGAGGTCCGCAACTCCTTGAACGTCGCGTCGGTCTCGCCCGAGCAGATGGCCGAGGTGGGCCCCTACATCGAACTCGGCGAAAAGCTCGGCCGCTTCCAGGGGCAGCTCGCCCAGGGCCGGGTCGATACGGTCGAGGTCGAGTACTCGGGTGAAATCGCCGAGTTGAAGGTCGCGCCCATCACGATTGCCGTCTTGAAGGGCATCCTCTCGCCCGTGCGCGAGAACGTGAATCTCGTGAACGCCGCCCACGTCGCCCAGGAACTCGGCATCAAGGTCATCGAGTCGAAGGTCGCCCGTTCGAAGGACTTCGCTTCGACCGTGACCGTTCGAGTGAAGGGTGTCGTCGACCGGATGGTTGCGGGGGCCGTCTTCCACGGAACCCAGCCGCGCATCGTCCGAATCGACGACTTCATGCTCGAAGCGATTCCGGAGGGCTGTACGCTGCTGCTCCACAATCACGACGAATCGGGCGTGGTCGGGACGGTCGGAACGATCCTCGGCAGCGCCCATATCAACATCTCGCGCATGCAGCTGGCGTTGAACGAAGCCAGCGGAGAAGCCTGCATGCTCGTCAACGTCGATCAGGAACCCGATGAAAAAGTCCTGTCGGCCCTTCGCGATACGAAGAACATGATCGCTGTCCGCGTCCTGGAGCTCTAGAAATGTCGACCGTCGTAGCAGTAGGCGCCCAGTGGGGCGATGAAGGAAAAGGCAAGATCGTGGATTGGCTCGGTCCTCGAGCCGATCTCGTCGCTCGTTTCCAGGGCGGCAACAATGCCGGCCACACCCTCGTGGTCGACGGTGAGACGACGATCCTCCACGTCGTCCCCTCCGGCATCCTGCACGACGCTTCGATCAATCTGATCGGGCCCGGCGTCGTCGTCGATCCGGCGATCCTGCTCGAAGAGGTCGAAGCGCTGAAGGCCCGGGGCATCCTCAAGGATCCTTCGCGACTGCGTGTCTCCGGTCGTGCCCACGTGATCCTCTCCTGGCACCGCGCGCTCGATGCGGCCCGCGAGACCGCCGCGGGCAAGGGAAAGATCGGTACCACCGGTCGTGGGATCGGTCCGGCCTACGAGGACAAGGTCGCGCGGCGCGGCATCCGGGTCGCCGACCTGCGCCAGACCGACACGCTTCGCGAGAAACTCGAAGCGATCGGCGAACAGAAGAATTTCGAATTGACGCGGCTCCACTCGGCCGAACCGATCGACGTCGGCGCACTCTACGAACAATGCGTCGAATTCGGTCGAGCGCTCGAACCCTATATCGATCACACGGGCCGCATCCTCGACCGATCGTTGCGGGCGGGCAAGAACATCCTCTTCGAGGGTGCCCAGGGAACCTTCCTCGACATCGATCACGGGACCTATCCCTTCGTCACGTCATCGAATTGCGTGGCCGGTGCCGTCTGTACCGGGAGTGGCGTCGGGCCGACCCGGATCGACCGCGTCATCGGCATCACGAAGGCGTATACGACGCGTGTGGGCTCCGGACCCTTTCCGACGGAACTCGACGACGAGATCGGCGAGGAACTCCGCCGCGCCGGTGCGGAATTCGGTGCCACGACCGGGCGGCCGCGTCGATGCGGCTGGCTCGACGGCGTGCTCCTTCGCGAGGCGGTGACGGTCAACGGCCTCACGGATCTCGCGATCAACAAGCTCGACGTCCTGAGTGGATTCGAAGAGCTCAAGATCTGCACGGCCTACGATATCGACGGGAAGATCACCGAGGATTTCCCCATGACCCTGGCCGAAGCTGAGCGGGCGAAGCCCGTCTACGAGACGCTGCCCGGATGGCAGGAAGATCTCACGGCGATGACCTCGATCGACCAGTTCCCCGACAACGCCCGACGTTATGTCGAGCGGATCGAGGCGCTGGCTGAGGTGCAGGCGACCCTGCTCTCGGTCGGACCCGGGCGGGAAGAGACGATCATCCTCCGGGAGTTGTTCGCCAAGCGTTAGGGCCGGGAGAGGGGAGGGGCCCCGAGAGACGGCTGCTCAGGCAACCGCCTGCGCTGTCCCCGGGACGGCCACCAATCCGGAGCCCTTCGCCGCGTCGACGGCTTCGAGCGCCGCCTGACGACCACTCGTAAAGGCGGGTTCACAGAGCAGGCCCGGCGCCGAGACGCGGTCGCCTGCGAGCCACCGGTCGTCGCCCCGCGCAATCCGAGGTCGATCGCGCCAGGACGTGCCGGGCGGATCTGCGGCACCCGCACCCTCCGAGAGCCCCTGGCGTTTCCAGCTGACCCGTTTTCGCCAATCGGAAACCGAGAGGTCGAGCACCGATCGGATCCGATCCAGGCCCGAGATGAGTTCCTCGCCCTCGCGGAGCCCCGCGCAGCATTGATAGAGATGCTCCCCTTTCGGCGCGAGCGTGTCGTCGTAGGCGCTGTAGTCCGAGATGTAGACGCCCCGGTCGATGTCGAGCACGGCTGTGCGATCGCGTTTCTGTGTCCGAACGGCAATATCGAACATCGCCGTTCGCGGGGCAGGCCAATCGATCGTCTGGTCCTCGAGGAGCCGACGGGCGGCCCGGAGATCCGTCGCCACGATGACGGGTCCCTCGGGCAGCGTCGAGCATTTCTCCCCCATCTCGATCCGGACGCCGAGTCCGCGCGCGTGGGTCTCGAGCTTCCGCGTGATCGCGCCGAAGCCGCCGGCGGGGTAGCTGACGCTCGGATTCGCGAAGCTTCGCTGGAGGCGCTCGTGCACGAAGGCCGCGGAAAGCGAGCCCGGATCGCCGTGGTAGGTCGGAAGCGAAGCGAAGCCGATCGCCGCGTCGGCCCCGCGCGCGCTCATCTGCTGGTGAGCCCATGTCCGGTAGTCCAACCCGCTCGGCGCTTCGCGCGAGAGCGTTCGCAGCATCGGAAGGAGCGCGAGTGGCAGGAGGCGAACGCGATTTCCCCGCACGATCTTGAAGGCCGATTTCTTCGGTGGCGTGATCGGCGGACAGAGACGCTTCTCGATCAGCCAATCGGAGAAGGCGCCATGGTAGAGGGCGTGGGGGCCCAGGTTCGCGAGGTAGGGACCGTCTTCCGTGCGTGCGCGTCCGCCCAGGCGCGGTGCCGCCTCATAGAGGACGGTGTTTCCGCCGTGTTCGGCGACGGTGATGGCGGCGACGAGGCCGGCGATGCCGCCTCCGACGATCGAGATTTCCTTCATGCTCGGGTCTCCCTGATTTCGGGTGCGTTTCGGGTCGGTTTCGCACTCAAGGGGGATGGGCAGGGAAAAGGTTCCCGGTGCGCGGAAGATTTCCGGGTGGATCGAGGGGAGGAGTGGGGTAGGAGGTACCGGAGTGGTGGTTCGTGGGGAGGGTTCTGGGCCTGGTGGGGAAGTCAGGCGAGCCGGGTGGGCGAATCGGGTCCGGATGGGGGCGTATCGGCCGCCTCATGGGGTGCGGTGGAATGAGCAGGCCGTCCGGGTTTCCGGGTCGCATTTCCAGTTCTGTGGGAACTGACCGGGAAGTCGTGGTTCTCCATCCGGGACGGCGGGGCGGCCGATCGAGCCCGGCGCGGGTCGAGGGGCCTTGATTGAGGGAGCCCGGCGGTCGATAGGTTCGG
>DRKE01000362.1 GCA_011051925.1 Deltaproteobacteria bacterium | reverse complement strand
GTCGCCCGGACCCGCGCGCCGGGTCGGAGCCGTTCACGGGAGTCCCCTGTCGTTCCGGGCCCGAATGCCAGGGGAAGGCCTGCGAGGGACGGCGCGTCGCGGTCATCCCGTCGTGCTTCGATGTAGCCCTCGATCGAGAGGAAACGCGATCCCGGTCGTTTCGCCAGCCATCTGGAGATCACTTCGGAGGGGGCCTCAGGTCGATCGCCTCCATTCGACGGGGAGCGGATTCCGTGCTCGGGGCTCCCCGATTCGATCCGGGAAGCGATCCATTCCCCGGATGGATCGCGCAATCCGTGGACGGTGACGGCGTCGCCGGGTCGCAGTTCCTCGGCACCGGGAATCGGGCCCCCCCGGATCGGATCGGGAAGCCGGACGGGCTGGCCCGCGACGATGAGCCTGCGACCGTTCGGGGCGATCTTCGAGATCCGTCCCGAGAGCGTGGGGGCGATGTCGATCCGTTCGGCGATGAGGCCTTCTGCGGTCGGAGTCGCTTCGATCCAGACGACGGTCCCGACGGCGATGGCCTGCGCAGTCGACGAGTCGCCACTCGCGGTCGCGTTCCCGGTCTGGGACGAAAGGCGCTCCGGGATCGAGATCTCGAGGCCGTTCACACAGACGCGATCGAGGTGCCTGGCCGTGATGGGGCCGAAGATGCCGGTTCCGCCGATTCCGCTCTCGTCGTCGGAGGAGCCGGGCGAACGGCCGGTTCCCCCGATTCCGCTCTCGGATCCGTCTTCATGGCTCAACGGATTCGACTGGTGTCCTCCGGCGAGGTCGGTCCGGCGGGCCTGGGAGGGGTCGGATTCGAGGCCCGTCCCTCCGATCCCGCTCTCGTCGGATGCGTCGAGGATCTCGAGCGGAATCCCGCCTCCGCTACAGCCGTCGAGGGAGAGGGCACCTGCCGGGGAGGGCGCGACGAGCGTCATCAGGATCGCAGCGATCGCAGCGATCGCGGCGAAGACCGGCGCGGGGATGCGGTGGATCGTCGGCTCAGGCGGCACCATCCGAACCCCCCTCATCGGGATCGCCCGAGCCGTCCACGTGCGCGCGGTAGAAATAGATGCCGAAGCGCATTCGTTCCTTCGCATCGGAATGACCTTCGTCGGCGCGCTGGAGCGAGCGGGCCCGTCGATTCACGCGCTGGAGCGCTTCCATCCCGACTTCATTCGCGAGCGTCTCGAGGGTCTCGACGGACCCGGGACGCAACCGGCCGTAGTAGACGCTTCGTTCGAGCATGGGCGGATCCCCGTCCGCCAGGTTGTGTTCGACCGTGGCCAGGTGGTCATGCAGGTTGCGCCCGAGGTAGTAGACCTTCTCTTCGAAGCCGTGTCGCGGCACGAAGGCGTTGGTTTCGAGATGGACCCGGTCCTCATCGTCGATCGTCGCGATGCCCAGGCGCAGCCATTCGTCGAGAATCGCGCGCGGGCGAATGTCCTTGCTGACCGATTCGACGAGGGATTCGAAACTCGGCCCGGAAGCCCTGCCCGCGAGGCGGGGGAGCGCAAGGGGCTGGCCGTCGCGGGTCTGGTATCCGGGCTCGGCCGTCCAGCGCAGGACGAGTTCGGCACCGAGGGAAACGTTGGCCGGTGGGGCGTCGGGCTCGACCTCTTCGTTCTGGAGGTGCTTGACGTCCTTGCGGTGGATCCCGGTCAACAGGCTCAGCCGGCTGATCGTCTGGGGACGTCCGGGGAGGGCGAAAGCGCGGGTCGCTTCCTCGACATAGACCGATTTCAGGAGGTTGGCCAGGATCGGGAAGGTGACCTGATGGGCCAGCAGCAGCCGGACGAGGGGGCCCAACAGGCGTTTCAGGGCGCGCATCAGGACGGGGGCAGGTTGACCGGGGCCTGGGGTTGGGAGGGAATCGGGCATCGGGCCTCGCTGGGGCCGCTCGAACGCGATCGATGCTCGAGCCGCCTTCGACTATGGGTGGGAAAAATTACCACAAGATGCAAGCGAGTGAAAGGACAAGAGAATCATCCGTTCCCAGCCGGTGGCCGGGGGCCCGTGGGCACTTTTTTTCGACACCCGCGGGATCTACTCAGGAAAGGGTGCCAATCCGCCGAGATTCAACCACGTCCTCCAATGCTGGAGAAGGGGAGAAGCCGGTTTGATCCTGCTCGTCGGGCTGCTGGGATTGCTCGCATTCGTTGTGGCGAGCGCGATTGTCGGGCTTCGAATCCTTTTTCTCGCCTTGCGGACGAAGCAGCTTCCCGAAATGGCGATCTCCCTGTCGCTCCTGCTGGCGGGCGGGGTGGGGACGGGGCTGACGGTGCTCGCCGTGCTGATCACCGGGCTCGATCCGCGTCTGGTCCAGTGGCTGAACGAGATCGCGATCGTCGTCAATCACATCGGCTACGGCCTGCTCTTCGCTTTCGTGTGGCGGGTCTTCCGACCCTCCGAAGCCTGGGGGGCGCTCCTGTTCGGCGTCAGCATGGCCGCCCTCGTCGTTGGTGGCGTCGGAATGATGCTCGAACTGGTGCCCGGCCAGCCACTTCCGGGGCGGGGCGCGCCCGCGACGTCCTGGTTCTGGCTGAGTCTTTCTTCGCGTTTCGTGGTCTATGGCTGGGCCGCCATCGAATCCTTCCGGTACCACGCGATGATGAAACGCCGCCTCGCCATCGGTCTCGCCGACCAGGAGGTCGTCGATCGCTTCTTCTATTGGGGTGTCTCGACGGTCGCCGTGTGTCTGATCTGGATCAATCTGGGGAGCCGGGCGCTCTTTGCCGAGTCCCTCGCGGTCCAGGCGATGGCGTCGATCGGAACTTCGATTCTCGGCTTCGTCGTGGCCGGTTCCCTTTTCCGCGCCTTCTTTCCCATGGGCCGTCGCATTTCGGCGGGAGACCCGCTGGCTTCCGAGGAGCGGAGCTGATGGCGGATGCT
>DRKE01000361.1 GCA_011051925.1 Deltaproteobacteria bacterium | reverse complement strand
CCCCCGGCCGAGGCGCTCGCCTGGGTCGCGATCGGAATGGCCTGGTTCGATCCCTCGGCGCTCTTTGATCCCGGTGCACGGCTCTCCTTTGCGGCCTGCGCGGCGCTGATCGTGGGCGGAGTCTGGCAATCGTCCGATTCACGCCCGGATTCTCCGGCCCCGTCCCCGAGGCGTGGGGTGGGCCACCGGGCTGTCCTCGCCCTCCTGCGCGCCTCGCTCGTGGTGTCGATCGGAACGGCACCGATCCTGTGGCAGCAGGGGCTGGCCCCTTCTCCGCTCTCGCCGCTGTTCAACCTCCTGGCCATTCCCTGGATGGGGTGGGTCGTGTTGCCGGCGTCGCTTCTCGCGACGGGCGTGTCGGGTTGGCTGGACGCCCGGGCCCTCGTCTTCCTGATGTTGCCCGCGGAGGCCTTCCGATGGGGCGTGGTCGAAGCCGCATCCTGGCTTCCTCCGGTGACGGGGACGGGACGGCTCGCGGGACCGATGTTGTTCGTGGTGGCGGCCGCCGCGATCCATGGAATCCGCCGGGGGAGATGGATCCGGGCGACCCTGGCCTGGCTGCTGATCGGTCTCGCCGGGGCCTCTCCGCCGATCCCGGACCGGTTCGCCGGAGAACCACCCCGGGTCGTCTTCTTCGATGCAGGGCAGGGGGACGCCGCGCTCGTCGAAGCGCGTGAAGCCGTCATGTTGATCGATGCTGGACCGGGGCCGCCGGATGGCTCGGGGGGAACGGGCCTGGTTCGCGCACTGCGAGCGCTCCGAATCGATGCGATCGATGTCCTGGTCCTGACCCATGCCGACCTCGACCATCGTGGCGGCGCCGAGCGGGTCCTCGGCGCCTTCCGGGTCGCAGAACTCTGGCTGCCGAGGGCGGGAAGCAGCGATCCGGCCTGGGAACCAATCCTGCGAGAAGCGCAGCAGCAAGAGATCCGGGTGCGCTGGCTGGACTCATCAAGACACCTCGACCCGGTCGGGGACCTCGACATCGACGTCCTCTGGCCCCCGCCCGATCTCATGCCGTCCTCGAGGAACGAGGGATCGATGGTCCTTCGAGTCGGGATGGCGGGTACGGTGGTTCTTTTTGCGGCGGATATCGACGCTTCCGTCGAAGGATCGCTCGTTTCGAGTGGTGCGGCGCTCGCCGCCGACGTCCTGAAGGTCGCCCACCATGGGAGCCGTACGGGATCCAGCGCCCGGTTCCTCGAGGCGGTCGCGCCCTCGATCTCGATCGTGAGCGCACCCTGCGACGCGATGCGGGGCCTGCCGAACGATCACACGCTCGCTCGGATCGGATCCGCTTCGGCGACCCTCGGCTGGACCGGGCGTGACGGGGCGATCTTCGTGTTCCGGGGATCGGATGGACGACCGATCGCTCGGCGGTCCGGTTCGATTCGTCGTTGCGGCTTTGGTCGGGCGGGAGCTTCGGGCGATCCCGGCCCCAGCCCGGTTCAGCGGATTTCAGCGCCCCTCGAAGCGTGGTCGTCTCCTTTCGACGAAGGCGCGCTGGCCCTCGCGCGCGTCTCGCGTCCGGCGCAGAGGGCGACCGAATTCCTCCTGCCGTGTGTAGGCTTCTTCGAGGCCCAGACCCTCGAGCTGGCGGATGCCGCGCAAGGTCGCCTGGACCGCCAGGGGTGCGTTGGACGCGATCTGATCGGCCGTTTCGAGGGCCCGGTCGAGCAGTCGGCCCGCGGCAACGAGTTCGTTCACGAGCCCCATCGTGAGTGCTCGCGTCGCATCGATGGGTTTCGCCGTGTAGAGCAGCTCGGCGGCGTGGACCGCGGCGATCTGCCGGGGCAGGACGACCGTGGCGTGTCCTGTCGGATAGAGCCCCAACGCGACCTCCTCCAGCGCGAAGGTCGCTTCGGGGACCGCATAACGGATCTGGCTGGCGAGCATCAGGTCGAATCCGCCTGCACGCGCGTGGCCGTTGATCGCGGCGATCAGCGGGACCCGAAGGCCCTGGCGCACCAGCAGGGCCGAGTCGACGGCCCGGAGCCCTTCGAAGTCGTCTGCATCGATCGATTCGCCCCGGGCCAGGGCCTGGGAGGCGGGAATCGTCTTCCGCATGTCCATGCCCGCACAGAAGACACGCTGGCCGGCACCGGTGAGGATCGCGACCCGGATGGAATCGTCGCGGTCGATGCGGCGCCAATGGGCAGCGAGATCCCGGAGGGTCTCCGGATCGAGTGCATTGGCGGCGTCGGGGCGATCGAGCGTGACGATGGCCACATGGGGATGGGAGGCAGGGATCTCGAAACGGGCCGGCATGATCGACTCCTCGAACGGATGACAGGGTCTCCGTGCGGGGGGATGGTCGGGGCACGGGCCCGGGGCGCGGAATATGCGAAGCTCGGAGGCTATCCCAGGAGGCGTGATCGGGGGATCCTCGAGGCAGCCCCGCCCCGAGCGGGGACCCGAGGAGAAGAGGGCGGCGTCCGAGCTGATCGGCGCCAGCGCGCACGACGGGGACGGGCCGGGCACGGCGACGGAGAAGGTGGGGATGAAGCGGATGAACGAGGAGATCGACGAATCCCCGGATCGCTCGGGTGACCCGCCGCGCGCGGCGTCGGCCGAGGCGCGCGCCCTCGCGGCGGCCTGGCCGCGCGCGTGGGTTGCGGAAGGGCGGGGCGAGGCCCTGGCGCGCTGGTGGATCCAGGCAAGGGATTCCGCCCGGATCCTGGGCGCTCCGCCTTTTCCCCGGACCGTCCTTTCGCGCCCGCTGGCCCGGGCGCTCTTCGACGCCCGTCGGGCTCGGCAGCTGGAACGGGGGCTCGAGGGGGCCGAGACCCGCCTGGCCGCGGAGGAAGCCGGAATCGATCGGGTGACGGCACGGCCCGCGGGGATGTGTCCGACCCGGCCCGGGCGCCGGATCTCCCGACTCCTGCTCGTCAGCGACGATGGATCCGAGCGCTTCTACCGGACGGTCCAGAAGGTCCGCGACCGCTATTCGAAGCGTCTCGAGGTCCTGGTGCTGGAGGCGGATGAATCGGGCCTGGGGGAAACGGCCTACGGGTCGGGGAGAAGGGCAAGAGCGTTGCTCCTGACCCACAAGGAGGCCATGATCCGGTTTCTCACCGCTCTCGAGCGGAGCCTGGGGATTGCGGAGGAAGAATGAGGGCGGATCCGCCGCCAGCGTCGGCACCGGGCAACCAGGGCGACTCGTCGGGCGGAACCACGCAGAAGAATGCGGACTTCGATTTCATTCTGAATGCCGGATTCCAACTTGAAACGAAAACTCGGAAAATGATGTAAGTATTTGCCCTTATTCAGGTTGTTCCACGTGGAACATCGATTGCTCGAGCGGGATCGGGTCCTGGTCGAGGACGTTGCGGACCCGGCGGAGGAGAGCGGTCGACGAGAAGGGCTTCTCGATCAGCGAGCCGGTGGTCGGCTCCAGGCCGTGCTGGTTCAAGGTCTCGTCGGTAAAGCCGGACATGAAGAGGATCCGGACCTCCGATCTCGATTCCGAGACCCGTCGGGCGATCTCGGGTCCCGGGATCCGGGGCAGGACCACGTCGGTCAGCAGGAGGTCGATCTCCCCCGGATACCGGCTGCAATGCCGCAGGGCGGCGGTGGCCGATTCGGCAAGGAGAACGCGATAGCCCGCCTTGCGAAGGGTCCGCCCGACCATGCGGCGGACCGATTCGGAGTCCTCCACGACGAGAACCGTTTCGCTTCCGCGCGGCAGGTGGCTTCTCCCGTCGGCTGGAAGCTCGTCGAGGACCTCGCAGGTGGCGGGAAGGTAGACGCGGAACGTCGTTCCCTCGCCCGGTACGGACTCGACCTCGATCCGGCCGCCGCTTTGGCTGACGATTCCGTAGACCGAGGCCAGCCCGAGTCCCGTGCCCTGGTTGGCTTCCTTCGTCGTGAAGAAGGGTTCGAAGATCTGGGCCCGGACGGCCTCGTCCATGCCCGTTCCCGTGTCGGAGATCCGGAGCATCACGTATTCGCCGGGTTCGAGCGGGCCGGAATCGGTCGACCGGGTCCCGCCCACGATCTGGTTCGAGGTCTCGATCTCGATCCGTCCGCCCATGGGCATCGCGTCCCGGGCGTTGACGACCAGATTGACGATGACCTGCTCGACCTGGCCGCGATCGGCGACGATCCGACGCAATTCCCCGTCCTGCAGCGTGACCAGCTCGATGTCTTCCCCGATCAGTCGCCGCATCATCCGGTCGATATCCGAGACCACGGAATTCAGGTCGACCGACGTGGGTTGCAGGACCTGTCTTCGGCTGAAGGCCAGTAGCTGGCGGGTGAGCCCGCCCGCCCGCTCGGCGGCCTTGAGGATCTCCTCGGTATCGCGGAAGGCCCCATGGCCCGGTCCGAGTTCATCGAGCACGAGATCGCTGTATCCGATGATCGCCGTCAGCAGATTGTTGAAGTCGTGGGCGATCCCGCCGGCGAGGCGTCCGACGGCCTCCATCTTCTGGGCTTGATTGAGTCGCAGCTCGCTCAGACGGAGGGCCTCTTCGGCGCTGCGGCGCTTCGAGATGTCACGCAGGGTGACTGCGAGCAGCGAGCGTGCTTCCGGTCCCGAGCCCGTGACGAGGAAGAGGGTCGCCTCGGTCGGAATCGGGTCGGTGTTCTCGGCGGGGCGGAGGGCGAGTTCGCCGGTCCATGAGGTTTCGGCGGTGATCTTCGGTAGCACGATCGTGCGCAGCCGTTCTGCGTCCCCATCGGTCAGGAACTCGAAGAGGGTCCGGCCGACGAGGTCCGGATCGGCGCCGTCGTCGACGAGGGCACGGGTCGCGGCCTCGTTTGCGTAGATCAGTCGGCCATCGGGATCACAGATCAGGATCAGATCGCCTCCGCGCTGGACGACTTCCCAGAGCAGGTCACGCCCGAGCTCGGCGCGTTTGCGGTCGGTGATGTCGCGGGCCAGCAGGATCGTCCGGGCCGATCCATCCGAGGCCTCGTAGCGGCTGGGACAGGCTTCGAGCCAGCGCCAGGAACCATCGGAATGATGAACGCGGCCGACGATGGGTTTCCGATCGGTGCGCGATCCCAGTCGGGCCAGCTCCTCGGTCACGATCTTCCGATCGTCGGGATGGATGAGCTCCTCGATCGGCCGACCGAGCAGGGATTCGGGTTGCAGACCGAGGATCGCCAGGCTGGCCCGTGATACGAAGGTGAGGCGTCCGCTGGAATCGAGTTCGGCGAGGATGTCCGGCGCCTGGCGCGCGATCGCGTCGAAGCGGGCCTGGTTGGCGCGAGTCTCCGCCTCGGCCCGATGGCGCGCGATCTCGGCGCCCGAATGGGTCGCGAGCGAGGAGAGCAGGGTCCGGACCAGGTTCGTGTCGCGAATCGTCTGCCGCGAATAGCCGCCGATCAGGCCGAGAACCGATCCGTCGGCGCGGGGCAGGGGAACGCCGGCGAACGAAACGAAATCGTGGCCCACCCGGGAGGCGACGTCGGGAAGCAACTGGCAGACTCCGGCGGGATGGATGCAGGCTTCGCCGCGCGCCACGCTCGCTTCGGGAAGCCCGTCGATCTCCAGTCGGTCGAGGTCGATGAATCCGCCATCCTGCCAGGCGGCGACGACCCGGATGATGCCCGGTGCCCGTACGTCGAGCAGGCCGAAGAGAAGGCGGTCCATCTCGAGGGCCTGTGCAAGCATGGCGATCAAGCGCCGGAGGCTTCCGATGTCAGCATACGAGAATCCCCGGGCGATCTCCTGGAGGGCATACTCGATCTTCTTCCGATGGGTGATGTCCTCGCACAGGATCGCGTGGCGGCGTTCACCCGACTCGCTCCGGAAGGCCTCCCAGGTGACGGAATACCACGCGGTCGAGCCGTCGTCCCGGCGGTACTCGAAATCGACGGATCGCAGGGAGTTGTCGGATTGTCGTCCGACCTGGTGGCGGGCCGCGGCGATGACCGCACGGGACTCGGCGGTCATTCGCCGGGAGATGGATTCCGTCGTCGGTTCGCTGCCGAAGATCTCCCGGAAACGTCGGTTCGAATAGACGATCCGTCGATCGGGACCGATGATCGCGGCGGGCCGTCCGCTCGATTCCGCGATCGCGCGGTGGTGGGCATGACGATCGAGGTCGGCGGTCTGCTGAGCCGCTTGTTCCGTGACGTCGCGACAGACCGCGACGATCCGCTGTCGGTCATCGGCATCGTTGAACGATCGGGCAGTCGCTTCGAACTCGACACGTTCGCCGTCTCCGCGAACCGCGCGGAAACGGATGAGGATCGGTTCCCCCGTTTCGACGAGCTTCCGGAACTGCGCGAGCGTTCGGACGTGATCGTCGGGTGCGACGATCTCGAGAAAGCTCAATCCGACGAAGGATGCCGCGGGGCGGCCGAGAATGCCCTTGACGGCATCGCTGACGAAGGTGAGACGACCGTCGGGCGTGAGTTCGACGACGACGTCGGCGGCCTGGCGCAGGAGTTCGGCTTCCCGGTCGATGCGAACCCTTTTCGGCTGCGGCGGTCCCTCGGGCGGCATGGTGCCAATCCGTTTCTGTGTCGGGGAAACCTGGGGGACGGGTTTCGTGACACATCCACACGGATCGTATCCGGGGAAGTGTCGAAAGGCCACAAGAATCCGGGTTTCTGGCCGATTTTGATCCCCTGATCGCGTGGTGCGGAAAGGCTACGGGATCGAATCCACTCGCGTCCTCAGTAGAGGCCGAGCATCCGGCCGGCCATGGCGAGGACCGAAACCACGAGCACGGGTCGGATCAGGCGTTCGCCTCCTCGGACTGCGGCGCGGGCTCCGAGTTCGCCTCCGAGGCCGAAGCCCACGACCAGTGCCGAGGCCAGACGCCAGTCGACCTGGCCCTGGAGGACGAAGATCGGAACGGCCACGAGCGTGAGCAGTCCGATGATGACGACCTTGATGGCGTTGGCGCGAACCAGATCCAGTCCGCTGCGCGCCAGCGCCGCGATCAGGAAGAGCCCGACGCCGGCCTGGATCGCGCCGCCATAGACGCCGATGCCGAAGAAGACGAGGGTGTTGACGAAAAGGGATCGCGGTTCCAGGGGATCGGCCGGGCGCGGGCGGGAATGGCGAAGCATCGGGATCAGCAGGAAGATCATCGCGACCCCGAAGACCTGTCGGAAGATCTCGGCCGACATGCGCGATGCGACGAGGGCACCCGCGGCCGCACCCACCAGGACCGGGATCAGGACGGGCAGCGCCTGCCGGATGCCGTCGAGCCCCTCCTTCCGGAAGCGCATCGTCGAAACGAAATTCTGGAAGAGCACGCCGATCCGATTCGTTCCGTTGGCGGTCGTCGCCGGAAGCCCCATGAAGACGAGGAGCGGCACGGTGAGGAGGGACCCGCCGCCGGCGAGGGTGTTCACGACGCCGGCCGCAAGGGCACCGGCGGCCAGGATGAGCCATTTCGTGGTTTCGTCCATCGGGGTCCTGTTCGTGGCGGTCGATCCGGGAGCGGCGGCAAACCGGAAATCGCCCGGGCGAGCGGCAAGAGGGGTCCGTCCATCCCGGCTCGCGACCGGGCGCCCAAGCATGCACACTCTCGCGATCCCGTGCCAGCCATCGAGCCAGCCAGACGCGAGGGGGGAAGATGAAGACGGTTCGGCCCTGTGGGAGTTGGGTTTCGCCGATCTCCTCCACCGATCTCGTTCGCGGTGCGCTGCGGCTTTCGGCACCGCGCGTCGAAGGGGGTCACGTCTTCTGGCTCGAGGGCCGCCCTGCGGAAGGCGGGAGACAGCTCGTGATGATGGGGGATCTGTCGGAATCGGTCGGACTGCGGAATCTGCGGGAGGCCAGTCCGCCGGGCGTCCAGGTCCGCTCGCGAGTGCACGAGTACGGAGGTGGCGAATTCGTCGTCTGGCAGGACCGGCTCTTCTTCGTCGACGATCTCGGCGGGCGGATCCACGCCGGACGGGTCGGGGGGGCATCGGCTGCGATCTCACCCGCCGGATCGCGCTTTGCGGATCTCGTGGTCTCGCCCGACGGCCGTCATCTCGTCGCGGTGGAGGAGAAACCCCGATCCGGCGGCGAGCCGGAGAACCGGCTGGTCGCGATCGAACTCGGGTCCGCCTCCGGCTTCCCGGTCGTCGCCGGGCCGCCACGGGTGGTGGCGGCGGGCCATGACTTCTATTCGTCGCCCGTCTTCGCGCCCGACGGGCGTCGCCTGGCCTTCCTCGCGTGGGATCACCCGGACATGCCCTGGAATGGAACGACCCTCGAGGTCATGGCGTGGGGCGCATCGGGGCCCGTCGGTGCTCCGCGTGCGATCGCCGGCGGGCGTGGGGAATCGCTTTTCCAGCCGGGGTTCGGGATCACGGGTGAACTCTTCGTCGTGAGCGATCGGTCCGGCTGGTGGAATCTGATGCGCGCAACCGGAGCGGGACTGGTTCCCGTTCGTTCGGAGGCGGCGGAATACGGGCGGCCCCAATGGGTCTTCGGCATGTCGACGTGGGCCTTCCTGGATCGGGAGACGATCCTCGCGAGCGCGACCTGCGCCGGAAGAGATCGACTCGTCCGCATGGCCGTCCGGGACGGGTCCGTCATGGCGGGGGCGGGCGCCACGATCTCTTCGGTCGGCGGGGTGGCCGCCGACGCGGGATGGGCCGCCTTCATCGCGGGCTCCCCGAGCGCGGAGACTGCGCTTCATGTCTGGCACCCGCAATCCCATGGGCTGCACCGGGTGCGCGAAAGCGGCGCGCTCACGATGTCCGATTCGACGATCAGCCGGGCCGAGGCACGCACGTTCCCGATGCCCGATGGTCGCACCACCCACGCCTTCGTCTACCCACCGATGTCCGCCGTGAACCGGCCGCGGGAAGGGGAACGCAGCCCGTTGATCGTGAAGACCCACGGCGGCCCGACCGCGGCCACGAGCGACGTGCTCGATCCCCGGATCCAGTTCTGGACCAGTCGGGGATTCAGCGTCGCGGACGTGAACCATGCCGGCTCTTCGGGATATGGCCGGGCCTATCGGGATCAGCTCGAAGGGGCCTGGGGAATCCTCGATGTCGCGGATTGCGTGGCCGTCGCCCGGGCGCTCGCGGATGAGGGCCGGGTCGATCCGCGTCGTCTGGCGATCAGCGGGGGCAGCGCCGGGGGCTTCACGACGCTGTGTGCCCTGACCTTCCACGACCTGTTCTCGGCAGGGGCGAGTCATTATGGGATCGGCGATCTCGAAGCCCTCGCGCAGGACACCCACAAATTCGAGGCCCACTACACGGATTGGCTGGTGGGGCCGTTTCCCGAGGCGATCGATCGTTATCGCGCGCGATCGCCGGTCCGGCATGCGGATCGCCTCGCTTGTCCGGTCATCTTCTTCCAGGGACTCGAGGATCGGGTCGTGCCGCCGAGCCAGGCGGAAGCGATGGTGGGCGTTCTTGCGGCCCGTGGCATCCCGTACGCCTATGTGCCTTTCGAGGGCGAGCAGCACGGGTTTCGGCGAGGCGAGAACATCCGCACGGTCCTCGATGGCGAACTCTACTTCTACGCCCGGATCTTCGGATTCGAGGCACCCCGGCCCGAAGCCGTGGAGGTCGTGGGGGGAGCGGGACCGACATGAGTCCCTCGAGAGCACGTCCGCCGGACCCGGTTCCGGCGCACGCCCATCCGGGGACGCCGAGGAGGCGGGGAGGGCCGTTCTCGGGACCATCATGGCTGCTTCTCTTCGCGTTCTCGTGCCTGGGGCCGGGAGGCCCGGTCGCCTGCATTCCCGATCGCGGAGGCTGGGACGTCGATCGTCTGCTCGATGAGGCGGCCCTTTCCGAGCGGGGTCCCGACCAGCGGATCGGCGACATGCTGCCCTACCCGGTCCTCGAAGCGGATCGGGTGGGTCTGGTCGCCTGCCGCTTCCCGGCCGGTCGGGTCGTGTCCGTGGTGGGTGCGGGGCCGGGGTGGATGCCGGCCTGGGGACGAGCGGCGGTGGATGCGGTCTCGCAGCGGATCGGCTCGACGGAACTCCGGCTGGTGGTCGGCGGATCGGGCGATCCGGGCGCGGTTCCCGGGATCAGGATCCTCGCAGGACATGGCGACGAGGGAGGAGGGCCGAGGGGGCTCGGCGATACGCTCGGAAGCTGTGACGTCTCGCCGGTGCCGGGGCGGCCGGAGCGGGTGCGGGGCCAGATGCTTGGCGCGGAGATCCGGATGCGTCGGATGGGCTGGAACCAGGCGGGCAATCCGGTCCTTTCCACGCCCGGGGAATGGGTGGGCGCGCTCATG
>DRKE01000360.1 GCA_011051925.1 Deltaproteobacteria bacterium | reverse complement strand
GTCCAGCGCTCGGGCGGGAGCTGGATCGTCCTCGGCCATGCCGAAGCGACGGAGTTGCTGAGGAACTCCGCGACGCGTTCCGGATTCATGGGCGAGGGCTATCGCGACCGCCTGCCTCCGGGTGCGGCGCGGGAGGAGATGGCCCACCGGATCAACTTCCTCGATCCGCCGCGTCACACACGCGTTCGCAAACTCGTCAGCAAGGTCTTCACGCCGAGGCGCACGACGCGATTGCGCCCCTTCGTCGAATCGCTGGCGCGGGATCTCCTCTCGCGGATTCCCGAAGACCGACCGATCGACCTGATCGGAGCCTTTGCCCACGAAGTGCCTTCGCTCGTCATCTCCGAGATGCTCGGCGTCCCGGTCGCCGATCGCGACCGCCTGACGAAGTTGTCCGAGCACGTCTCCCAGCTTCTCGGCACGGGCAACGACGAGGCCGAGCTGGCCCGGGCGATCTCGGCCGCCGAGGAGATCCATTCGAGACTGCGCGACCTCCTCGCCGAGCGTCGACGGCAACCGGAAGACGATCTCCTGAGCGCACTCCTCGCGGCCGAAGATGGGGACGACCGGTTGAGCGAGAGCGAATTGCTCTCACTGGCGGCGACCCTCTACTCGGCCGGACATCGAACGACCCGGGATCTCTTTTCGAACGGGCTGACGGCGTTGCTGCCCGATCGTTCGCTCGTCGAGGCGTTCCGTTCGGGGACACTACCGACCTCCGCCCTGGTCGAGGAATTCCTGCGCTTCGAGACGCCGACCCACATGGTCGCTCGCATGCTCAGCGAACCGATGAAGCTCGGGAGCGAGGAGATCGCGCCGGGAGAACCGATCGCGATCCTGCTCGCGGCCGCGAATCGCGATCCCGGAAGCTATGTCGATCCCGATCGCTTCGACCCGATGCGCTGGACGGCGGATCCCCAGCCACCGGCCCCCCTCTCCTTCGCGCTCGGCGCCCATTTCTGTCTCGGCGCGAGCCTCGCACGCATGGAGGTCGGGACCATGCTGGATGTCCTCTTCGACACCTTCCCCGGGATCCGCCTCTCGGGAGGATCGCTCCCCTGGCGCCATACCGGCGTCTTTCGCGGTCTCGATTCCCTTGTCGTCGTGCCCGGACGCCGGGCCCGGAGCTGAACCCGTCCGCGCCGGATCCCTCCCGGCGCTATCGACGGCGATGTTTTTCGGGACGGGAGGCGTCTCCCCGTGTGAGCGCCAGCGCTTCCTCGGCGACGGCCCGGGCTGCCTCGGCCAGATTGGCGAAGACCTCCTCTGCGAGAGCCCGCTTTGCGCGATGGAAATCCTCCTTCCGGAAGCTGGTATTCAAGCGCGGCTTCACGGAGAAGATGTGCCCGAGGGTCACGTCCAGCGAGGAAACCGAGCCCTTCGGACGGGTCGGACGGGCTTCGGCGGCAGCCGAAGCGGGCCTCGCAGCGGATGGAGCCGGGGAGGACACGGCAGATGCCGCAGCCGTTTCGGGTCCGCTCGCCCTGCTCGCCGATTTCTTCGTCGCGCTCCCGGTCTTCGCCGCACCGGCCTTCTTCGGCGACTTCGCCGTCGACGCCGCGGCGGTCTTCCGGGGCGCCTTCTTCGATGCCTTCTTCGACGCCTGCCCGCTCGATTTCTTCGCGGCCTTGCTCGCGGTCTTCTTTGCGGCTTTCCCGGCCGTCCGGGTCTTGCTGGCCGCCTTCTTTGCCGGCTTGCTGGCCGCCTTCTTGGCGACCTTCCCGGCTGCCTTGCTGCCGACCTTCTTCGCGGGCTTGCTGGCCGGCTTCCTGACAGCCTTTCCCGCCGTCTTGCCGGGGGCCTTCTTCGCCGCCGATTTCGCCCTGCCCCCTCCCGTCGCTTTCTTCCTGGCCGCCATGGCGAGAGCGTACCGCGAGCGAGCGCAAACGCGAAGTGGAGGGCGTCACGGCAGGGGGGCGGTATGCCAGGGCAGGCTGCGAGCCGTTGCCTTTTCCACTCTCCCATCCGGCCTCGTGCGCCGGACGAGCCCCCCTACGCGCCCAGCGGTGGGGCCACGATCTTCGAGCCCTCCGTGACGGCCGATTCGGGAATCGCGACCGTCACCGATCGGGTGCCCGAGCGAATGACATAGCGGGCCCCGGTTCGGATCTCCGGGCTGAAAGAATCGTTCGGATAGGGAAGCCGGACCGCATAGTCGCCCATCGGGTCGGCCTCCACCTCGACGACATAGCGGAACCGCCGCCCCACCCGCGGCGCGACCGCCAGACTGATCTCGACATGCGCACCAGGCGCCGCTCGTCCCACGAGTTCCGCACCGGGTACGATCTCGAACAACAGGCAATAGGGCTTCGCATCGTCGGGATGGAGCGGAGCCGATTCGTAGATCAATCGATGCCGCGTCAGGGACGGAACGATTCCGGATCCGCCGTTCTCATCCACGACCAGTCGGCCTTCGCTTCCCCGAAGTCGATAGAGACGACTGAACATGCTCTCCGGCGCATAGCCCGACGAGTGACCCGATCCCGTCGAGCGAACGAGCACATAACGGGTCTTCAACGGAGCCACGATCCCGAGGGCGCGATCCTCGTCAGGGGCAGAAAAATACTCTTCGGCCCGCCGGAAGTTCTCGGGTGCGACATCGTCACCGAAATTGTCCTGGACGACCGGCCTTTCGGCGACGTACTTCAGGATATGTCCATCGCCCCAGGGCCCGAGAACAGAGTAGTCCGCCATCCCGGAGCTTCCTTCTTCGGGCCCAGGCGACTGGTCCCGCAGGAAACGCGCCGCTTCGACCACGAAGCGCGCCTGAAGGAGGGATCCGACCGGCTCCGTCGCCTCGCCTCGCAGCGCGCGAAGCACGTTCTCGAAATGCAGCCGATACGACTTCAGCGAGGGCACGAACGCCAGCAGGACGGCTGCCGAGCCCAGGATCGCCATCGCCTGCGTCGACCGCCGATCACTCGACCAGGATCCGAGAGCGCGACGCGCGGACTCGAAGAGGAGTCCGATGAGGAGACCGTGGACGATCACGTACGAATTCATGAAGCGCCATTGGACGAGCGTGGCCCCGAAAAGCGCTGCGCCGAATCCGACGAGCAGGAGGACTTCCGCCCGGTCGCGGAACTGCCAGGCGAGATAGGGCATCACGACTGGAATGACGAAGACGAAGCCGCCCAGGAAGGTCATGCCCCGAACGAGCCCCATCCGGCCACTGAAGAGCGGTACGGACTCGCTGACCGACGCCTGGAAGGTCTCGGTCTTGGCGAACCAGGAAAGCGCATCACCGATCGCGGCCGTCAGCCCGGGAACGGAAGACAGGAGGACGAGCAGAACGAAGCCTGCCACGCCGGCGGCCGACACGACGCGAAGAAGGCGCGTCGAGGACGCGAACCCGAAACGGAGCTGGAGAGCGACGACCGCAAAACAAAGGAAGCCCGCCGTGAAATAGAGCGGTTGGAAGTCGGAGAGTACGACCGGACTGAAGCGCCCCCAGATCTGCCAGTCATTGCCGAGCGAGAGCGGTGCAACGCACAGCGCGACCGTCCCGTGGACCAGGGTGAACCGTTCCGCCCAGATCCGCGCGTCTTCGGCGTCCTCGGCCGTCGCGAAACGCATCACCATCGCGATCTGGAATACGGCGACCTGGAAGAGCGCTCCCGGCCAGACGAGGATCGCCACCGCGATCGAGAGTCCCCACAGCAGACTCCATCGCCATCCAGCCGCACCGGTTCCGGCGCCCGTCCCCAGACGAAAGAGGGCCATCCCGATGGCCAGCATGACGGCGACGAGGGCAGCGACCAGGACATGATGGTCGAGCGCTCCCAGCCGTGAGTAGAGGGAGTGCGCCGGCAGGATCACCAGGGTCACCGCGGCCATGAGGCCCGTCAGGCGGGAGAAGAACCGAAGACCGACGTAGTAGACGAAAACCACGGTCGCCGCCCCGATGACAGGCGGAATCCAGACCGCGACGTGCTCCAGACGATCCGGCTGGTCGATCCCCGGAACGAGGCGGAGAAGCGACGCGATCGACCAATCGAAGGTCGGCGGCCAGATCGGTTGACCGCCGGCCGGGAAATTGATCAGCGGATCGAAATCGAGGACGGCCGGAAAATGCTCGATCGAATAGCGAATACGGCGGAGATGATAGTAGGCGTCATTTCCGTTCGGGAAGACACCCCCTTCCTGGAACACCGAGTGCCACGACAGGAGGCGGACCGCGAGGGCCGATGCGAAGAGCAGGACGGGCGCGGCGATCCGCGTCAGCAGTTTCATCGGGGTTTGACTCATCGCGAGAGAAGACCCATGCAGGCTTTTCCAGATCCCCGTCCATTCCCTTCGATGGCGCACGATCGGGCGGCCTCCGCCCCTGGATCCGACCATCGGGAATCCGACCATAGGACAGGTCGTCCTCTCAATCTCCCGGACCGGAGGGCCGAATCGACGATACACTTCGGCCGCACGAACCGACGCGACGACCCGATGTTCCGATCCGAAGACGCCCGGACGGACCAACCGGAGCCCGAGCCCATCGAAACCCGATCGCCTCCAGAATCCCGTCCGGAAACCGGATCGAAGGTCGAAGCAAGGATCGACCGGACTCTCCTGATCCATGTCGCGATCGTGCTCCTCGTGAGCATCGGCTTCGAGTCCCTCTTTCTACACCATGGCCTGAGCGCCATGGACGAGGGTTGGCCCCTGCATGCCGCGATGGAACTCGTCGACGGCAGGACCCTCTACTCCGAGGTCTTCTGGGTCTTCCCGCCGGGCCATCTGCTTCCCGCATGGATCGCCTACGCGCTGGACCCGCCAGGCATCATCCTCGCGCGGACGATCTACGCCGGCTTCACCGTGGCGGCCTGCATCGCCTTCCTCTTCGTCGCCCGCCGCCTGATGCCGCCGGATTTCGCGCTCCTCGCGGCGCTCCTGATCGCGGTCGCCGCGCCCCGGTCCCATTTCGAGCACCTGCTCTTCGGCTACCGCTATCTCGTATGGAGTGCCGTCGCACTGCTCTTCTTCCATCTGCGTCTCGATCGGAACGACTCGCGCTGGCTCTTTCCCGCCGGTCTGTTCACGGGCATCGCCCTGGCCTTCCGGCTCACACCGGCCTTTGCCGTGGCCGTCGCCATCGGGGTCGGCATCGCCGCGGCCTCCCGCGACTGGCGGCGCTGGATCCGCGAAGGCCTTCTCTATAGCGCGGGCTTGCTGGTCGTATGGCTTCCGATCCTTCTCTGGATGCACGACTCGGTCGGTCTAGAGCGATTCTGGATCGAAATGGTCGTTCGGCCGGTCGAGATGACGGCCCTCCAGAGCAAGCCGATCCCTCCCCTCTTCTACCGCAATCTCGACTGGAGGAACCTGGGCTTTGCCTTCGCGGCCTTCGCCTTCCGCGCCTACCTGGTCCTGTATCTCGGGTTCCTCGTCGCGCTCTTCTATCGCTGGGGACGCGCAGTCGTCGAACGACGCCCCTTCGATCGGGTCTTCCTGCTCACGTTCGTCGTTTTCGGTGCCGTCTATTTCGTTCGCAGCATGGGCCGATCCGATCTTCCCCACCTCGATTCGGCCATTCCCCCGGTCGCCGTGCTGCTTGCGTATCTCGCGAGCCGATCGACCCGTTTCCGGCTTTTCCGATCCGGCCCCGATGGTCACGCCTCCCGATTCCCCCGCCTGGCGCTCCAGATCGGACTCCTTCTCGCATGGATCGTCCTGATCGGATCGAACCAGTTTCTCGATCAGGCACGGACGATGGGACGAACCCCACTCGAGAACGTCTCGAGCCGGATCTACGTGAAACCCCGAAGTCTCGGGTGGGTGATCGACCAGCTGATCCCCGTGATCCGTCGCCATGCCGACGCCGACGACACGATCCTCGTGATGAGCCATGCGCCGCTCATCTACGTCCTGACGGAACGCCACAGTCCGGGCTCCTTCGACCTGATCATGCCGGGTACCTTTCGCACGCCGGACGAAGAGCGCTCGACGATCGCCCGGCTCGAATCCGACCCGCCCGCCGTGGTCGTCTGGCCCCGACAGGCCTTCGACCGGAACCCCGAGCGGGGCCTCGACCGCAGCGCTCCCGAACTCTGGCGTTGGATTCTCGACCACTACCGTCCGGTCGCCACCTCGCCGCTCTACCGGATCCTCGTCCCGAAGATCGGAGTTCGCGACGGGCGTGACACCTAACGTCTGCGCCCTCCACCCGCGAATCTGAAGAACGCCACCCGGACGCCTCCGAAGCTTCGTCGAACGACCCGGAAGCCCTCCGCTTCGGCGCGCCTCGCCAGCCACTGCATCACCCGCGCACCGTTCCCGTACCACTCGACGACCGCGAAACGATCCGCCGTCCGCAGGATCGGATCGGTGATCTCCCTCGCCATGGGATGCCCCGGGAGCCTTCGGGGAAGCGCCTCCACCTTCCCCGCCAGGGGATAGTATTCGGTCGGCGCGAGGAGATATCGGGCTCGCACTGGATCGCGCAACCACGCTTCGTCCGCCCCCTCGATCAGGCCGCTCGCGAACAGGACCGGCGTCGAGACCCGTCCGGCGACGAATTCGTCGACTGCGGCCGCCGCTCCCCGAAAATCGTCCTGTGGCCGCTGATTCGCGACGAAGGAGGCCGCCACCATCACGATCATCGCCACCACCCGGGCCGGCCCCCAGGCGATCCGACCCAGCGCCATCGCGTAGAAGATGCAGACCGCCGGAATGGCCGGGATCAAGTATCGGCCGAGAAAGACCGACATCTCCAGGATCATCGACACGCCGAAGAGGACCAGGAGGGGGATGAGCATCCAGAGCGCGAGCAGCATGCCGTTTTCGGACTCGATCGGCTCTCCGACTGCCCGACCCCGGGGATCCGAATCGAAGGAAACCCGGGACTCGAAGACGCTCGAGAGACAGAGACCGGCAAGCAGCCCGACGACGGGCGCGCCCCAGACAAAGACCTCGAAGAGCGCGCGCCAGGTCGGCCTTTCGACGAAGGAGTACGATCCCCCGTGCTTCTGCAATTCGAGCCAGACGGGAAGATAGAGAAGCGCTCCCGCGAAGAGCAGCAGGCCGACGAGCCCGACCTGACGTGCCCCGATCCGGGACTCGTCCCGGCGCATCGCGAGATGGACGGCGAAGGCCGGATACGTCAGGACGAAGAAGAGATGGAATTGCGGAAGCAGGGCAGCAATCAGACCAGACGCCCAGGCATCCCGCCATCGTCCCTCCCGGGTCCAACGGATGATCGCGAGCGCCATGACGAGAAGCAACGCCAGCCCCATCATGTACGACCGCGCATCGACCGACTCGCGATAGACGTTCCAGCTCGAGGCGAGGACGACGGCAGCAAGAAGCCCCGTCTCGCGGTCGCGGGTCAGCAGGCTGCCGAGGCGTGCGATCGCCGTGCAGGCCACCAGTGCCGAGATCAGGGAGGGAAGCCGGAGGGCGATCTCGCTGGTGCCGGCCATTCTCGTCCAGAACCACATGAACACGTAGTAGGCGGGCTGGGGCTGGTAGTGAAGCGCGCGATCGAGGGTCTCGGAAAGGCCGTCACGAATGACCCAATACGTGAGGGTCTCGTCCAGCCAGAGAGAGTCGGCGAGGTGTGGAACCCAGCCGGCGATGGCAAGGGCGAGGACGACCCCCATGGCCATGGAGGCATGGACGCCGGACGGGGTCGGAATCGGACGTTCGGGCGCGAATGCTGGGCTCACCTCCCGATGCTCGCACCGGGACGAAGAGCCTGCCACTGGACGAACCCGAAGCGACCTCGCGATCGGGAGCACGCCCGAACGTCCGCCTTCCTCTATAATCACGGGCTTCATACGGAGCTTCGAAGAGAGGGAACCGGTCCGGATTCCCGATCGATTTCTTTCAAGAGGCCCGAAAGGAGACCGCGTTGAGTCCCGACGCCGAGCCGGAAACCGACGAGACCGGCACGCGCGCCGACCCCACCCCGGGGCCTGACGGAACCGGGCGTCGATTCGGACTCTTCCTCTGCGACTGCAGCGATCCGGAGCTCCTGGAGAAGACCCTTTCCCGCGTCCCCCGCGAAACGGCGGACGCCTTCGACGAAGTCGTCATCATGCTCGACCGACCGTCGCCTCGGATCCTGTCCGCAGCGACGGCGCTCCTCGACGACCGCCGGGCGAATCTGCGAATCCACCGGCCGCCCCGGCATTCCGGCCCGGGTGCCATCCGCAAGGAGGCCTTCGAGTACGCCCTGCGGAAGAATTTCGATCACGCGGTCATCATGCGCGGTGACGGCTCGCACCCGCCCGAAGCCCTCCCCGACCTCATCCGGACCGCACTCTCGGAGCCCGAGGGATTCGTCCTCGCGATCGACGGGGCCGGCTCGACGAGTCGACGCCCCTCCCGCCGATTGGCGACGTTCGTGCAGAACCGCATTCTCGGCATGCGCCTCCACGACCATCGAGCCGCCTTCCGCATCTATCCCTGCGAAGCACTGGCGCGAATCCCCTTCCAACTCGACGCGGATGGACCGCTCTTCGACGTCGAAGTCGTCTTGCAGCTCCGTGCCCTCGGGATCCCCATCCGTGAAACCCCGATCCGGAATCCCTCGGCTGGTCCGGGACCGAGGACTTCCGCCGGATCCGACACGGCCCTCGATCTGCTCGGCTGCGCGACGGCCCTGGCCTATCGCCTGCATCAGGTCCACGTCACCCGCGATGGCCGTTTCCTCGTCGACCACGACATCCACTACACCCTCAAGCGTTCGAAAACGGGCTCCCACGTCCAGATCGTTTCAGCCGTCGCCCCTGGCAGTTCCGTTCTCGACCTCGGATGCTCGAATGGGCTGCTGGCGAGACCCCTTCGCGACAAGAATGTCCGTGTCACGGGCGTCGACGTGGGACCGGGGGAGAGCCTCAGCCGGGAACTCGCCGAATATCACCAGCGCGATCTCGAACTCCCCCTCGAGCTTCCCTACGGCCGTAGCTTCGACTACGTCGTCTGCGCCGACGTCATCGAGCATCTCCGGAATCGGGCACAGCTGCTGAGGGGAGCACGCCGCTACCTCAAGCCCGACGGCAGACTGATCATCTCGACGCCGAACATCGCGCTCTGGTTCTATCGTCTTTCGCTCCTGATCGGCCGTTTCGAATACGGACCGAGGGGCATCCTCGATGAGACACACGTCCATCTCTACACGGGCTCGACCTTCCGGCGGGAGGTCGAGAAGGCGGGATTCAGCATCCGAAGGCAGCGTGTCACATCGCTGCCCTTCGAAGTCGTCTTCGAATCGACGGGGCGTAGCCGCTTCATTCGCGGCCTCGAGACCGTCTATCATGCCCTGGCCCGCCTCTGGCCCTCCCTCTTCGCCTACCAGTACATCCTGGAGGGAGAGATCACGACCCTCGACGAAGAAGCGACCCTGCCGTCGGACGATCCTTCGCGTCCGGAACCCGCGACAGAACAGGCCTCGAAGGGACCGCCTCCGACCGAAGCGTCGCCCCCCGAAGGCGCCCGGGCCCGTCCTTTCGGGACGGTGCTGCCCCGGGTGGACCGATAGGCGACGGGGCGCGACGATGACGACGGAATCGACCCCGGGCGATCGGCCCGTCGGAATCCGGCGGGACACGCCCTATTCGCCCGAGCTTGAATCGCTGCGCGGATGGGCCATCCTTCTCGTCTTCCTTTTCCATGCCGATGGCGCCATTACCGGCTTCGATCGTCTGGGCACGACGGTCTCCCCGCTTCTCGCCTTCATGACGGCGGGTCACACCGGCGTCACGCTCTTCTTCATCTTGAGCGCCTTCCTGCTCGCCCGCCCCTTCCTGGAAGCGGCCACCGGGGGCCCTCCCGTCCGGCTGGGTCATTTCTATCGCCGACGCATCCTCCGGATCATGCCGCTCTATACGGTGGCCGTCCTTTTCGCCATCTTCTTCAGTCGCGAGAACCCGACGGCGCTCACCGACGGTCTCCGGGCGCTCTTCTTCCTCAATTCGTTCTCGGGCACCGTGCATAGCCTGATGCCCTATAGCGCCGTCTGGTGGAGCCTCGCGACGGAGGTCCAGTTCTACCTGGCGCTCCCCATCCTGGGTGGACTGTTGAAGTCGAGGGCGGGCCGGGGGATCGCCCTGCTGGTCCTGCTGGCCTGGGCCGCCGGCTATGCCTTCGTGGTTTTTCGCGGCGATCTGATTCCGGAGTCCACTCGCTTCCGACTCGGACTCGGCCTGCCGGGGCGCGCGCCCGCCTTCCTGGTCGGAATCGGGCTGACCTGGCTCGTGGCGCGCCATGGTGAACGACTGCGGTCGGCGCTTCGAAGGCGACCCTGGCTGGGAAGGGGCGGCGGGGACCTCCTGCTTCTCCTCGTCCTGCTCGGCCTCGGGCTGCTCCTCCAGAAGGTGACCGCTCGCGGCTTCGTGCCCGCCGAACTCACGATGCCGGCCTGGCATCTCGCGGAGAGCCTTCTCTGGGGTCTCGTCCTGCTGTTGATCCTGCTGGTCCCGCTCCGCAGTCTCCCGCTGATCTCGAATCGGCCATTCGCGCTTCTCGGACTCCTGTCCTATTCGCTCTACCTGATCCACGAACCGATCCTTTTCTTCCAGCTCGGGGCCCGGGTCCAGCGCGGTCTGCCCCTCGCCTCCGACCTGCCGCTTCGGATCTTCGCGATCGCCCTGGCGTTCATCGTCTGCCTCGCCCTCTCGGCCGCGAGCTATCGCCTGATCGAACGTCCCTTCCTGGTTCGCAAGGCCCGGATCGAGCGCTGAAGGGCCGGGGCGCGGATCCCCCAGGACCCGAGCGCCCGATCCCGGATTCCTGTTGACAGTGCTGATATGAATGACTATTCATTCATGCCATGTCCGTCCGCTCGACCCGACGAAAACGACCCGCTCCCGCGCGAACCCGGGAAGCGATTCTCCGCGCTGCACTCGAATTGATGAGCGGACATTCCTACGAGGCGACGACCGTGCCCGAGATCGCGGCCCGCGCGGGCGTCGCGACCGGGACGATCTATCTGCATTTCCCCAGCAAAGAGGCGGTCGTGAACGTCCTCTATCGCGAGAGCAAACTCGAAATGCAGCGCTTCCTGGCGAATGCGATGGCTTCCGCCTCGACACCCCGCGAAGGTTTCCGCGGACTCTGGCGTGGTCTCTTCGAGTTCTCCCGCAAGCACCCCGAGGCTTTCCGGTTCCTCGAGATGCATCGCCACCTTCCCTACCTCGAACCCGCCAGCCTCGAGGTCTCCCGCGCCGTCTTCGAGGGGGTCGCCGATTTCGTTCGTCGCGCCCAGAAGCAGGGGGCGATCCGGAAGGCGCCGCCGGAAGTGCTGATCTCGCTCGCCTTCGGCGCCTTCGTGGGACTCGCGAAGGAAGCCGAATGCGGACATGTCCGCTTCAACGAAAGGAACATCCGGATCGGTGAAGAAGCGGTCTGGAACATGCTCGCCGCATGACGGGGACCGTCGTGCGGCGGAATCCCGAGAATCAGAAATGAATGCTCATTCATGCCCCTCCTGATGCGGCGGGATCCCCTGGATGGGCCAGCGACATGACGGAAGGATGAAGGATCATGGCCCGGAACACGGACAAGATTCGCGGTCGGTGGGGTCTCGTCACCGGCGCGTCGAGCGGAATCGGTGCGGATTTCTGCCGCCTGCTCGCCGAAGAGGGCATGCATCTCGTCCTCGTCGCCCGCCGGGAGGACCGGCTGAAGGCGCTCGCCGACGAGCTCCGAACGCATGGCGTCGTCACGCGCATCATCGCGCTCGACCTCGCCCGCCCCGACGCGGCCGCCGAGTTGAAACGCCGAACCGATGAGGCGGGCCTCGAGATCGACCTGCTGGTGAACAATGCGGGATTCGGGCTCTACGGCCCGGACCTCGAGATTCCCTGGGAGCGCGAACACGAGATGCTCGAGCTGGACATCGTGGCCGTGGTCGACCTCACGAAACGCTACGCGCGGGACATGGTCCGGAGAGGTCGCGGTTGGATCATCCAGGTCGCGTCCGTCGGCGCCTATCAAGCTTCGCCGACCTATGCCGCCTATTCGGCCGCCAAGGCTTTCGTGCTCTCCTACGGAGAAGCCCTTGCCTACGAGCTCCGGGGGACGGGCGTCTCCGTGACGGTCCTCTCCCCGGGCGTCACGCGAACCGAGTTCCTCGAGGTCTCCGGCCAGGCCCCGGCCTTCTATCACCGGCTGACGATGATGGACCCGCGCGCGGTCACGAAGGCCGGACTCGATGCCGTCCTGCGAGGAAGACCAAGCGTGATCCCGGGCCTCGTGAACAAGATCGCGGCCTTCTCCCTCCGCTTCATGCCACGACGCTGGCAGGCCGTGACCGCCCATCTGACGATGAAACCCGACTGATCCCGGGCAGC
>DRKE01000359.1 GCA_011051925.1 Deltaproteobacteria bacterium | reverse complement strand
CGCGATCCGATCGAGCACCGCCATCCGACCTTCGGATGGCGGTGCTTCGTTTCGGCATCGGCCTCTGTTCGCAGCGGACCGGCCTGCTACGCTGCGGCCCGCACGCCGCTCGAGGGGCTGCTCGGGCACGGGCCGTGCACCACGACGAGGACCGGATCGGCCGATGTACACGATTCTGATTTCAATCCTGATTGGTGCGGCGACGGGCGGGATCTGGACCGCGCTCGGCCTCTGGAAGACCTGGCAGATGGGCATCGTCCTGACCCTGCTGGTCTCGGCGCTTTCCTTCGTGCTGATCTCGCGTTTCCTGGCCCGCCGGATCGAACCGCGTTTCCTGGCGGTCCAGAAGCAGATCCAGGCCGGACAGACGGCCCTCGCGATCAGCCAGCTCGAGGCGCTCCTGCCCCTTTCGCGCTGGCAGATCCTGTTGAAGGGCCAGATCCACGCACAGATCGGATTGCTGGCCTATGCGACCGGAGACGAAGCGCTCGCCGAGAAGCACCTGGCACTCTCGGGGATCCGCGCGACCGAAGCGAGGCTCGCCTACGCCGCCATGCAGTATCGCAGGGGAAACAAGCGCGAGGCACTCGAGATCGTCGACGTCGCGATCCGCGCGAACAAGAAACAGATTCTTCCCTACCACGTCTACGCCTGGATGCTCTGGAAGGACGGGGATCGTGAGGGGGCGATCAACAAGCTGCTCGAATGCCAGAAGGTCGAGAAGAGCAACGAATCGACCCAGGAGAACCTGTCGAGGCTCCAGAACGGGAAGAAGCTCAACATGAAGCGCTTCGGAATGGGATGGTTCGGCCTCCAACTGGAAAAGCCGCCCGCTCAGCTGCGAGCGGCCCAGGGGATGGCGACCCGGAAGGGATTCCGCCAGAAACCGAAGCGCCGGCGCTGAGGGCCGGACGGGCGACACCCGCGGCAAGCACCCCGTGCGAGGACGGAACACCGGGAGAGGGGAGACAGGAGAAGGTCAGACCTCGTTCTGCAGGATCTGGTCGAGGGATTGTCGGCGCCGGATCAGCCGCGGTCCACCCTCCCGATCGATCAGCACCTCGGCCGCTTGCGGGAAGGAGTTGTAGTTGGCCGCAGCCATGGCCGAGGCGTAGGCGCCGGCGCCTTCGATGACGACCGTATCCCCGATCTCGGCACGCCTCAGGCGCCGGACCGCCAGGCCCTCCGGATCGCCGGGGAGGGGCGTCAGGATGTCCCCCGATTCGCAGCAATGTCCGACGACGACGTATTCCTTCGTGTCCTCCACCTCGTCCGACGCGAGGGTCCGGCCATGGGGCACCACCGCGATCGGATGTTGGGACCCGTACATCGACGGACGCAGCAGTTCCGTCATGCCGCTGTCGACCTTGAGAAACGAGTAGCCGTCAGAGCCCGTGTCGACGATGTCGACGATCTCGGCAAGAATCACCCCGGCATTGGCGACGAGGTACGTACCCGGCTCGATCTCGAGTCGGAAGCCTTCGCGCGGGGGGCTTCCTGCCGGGGCGTTCTTGCGGCGTCGCTCGAGAAACGCTTCGAGCTGGGGCTGGAGGGCCGTCCCGATCTCGGCAAGATCCGCGGCGCTTTCACCTTCGACGCGTGCGACCTTGAAGCCACCCCCGAGAGACAGCCGATCCAGATCGGGAAAGCGCTCGGCGATCGCCAGGGTCAGGCCGGCACAGCGTTTCCAGACCTCCGGATCGCCCCCCGAGCCGATATGCGTATGCATTCCCGTCAGACGCAGATCGAACTCCCGCGCGATCCCGAAGGCGCGATCGAGCTGCTCATGCCAGATGCCGAAGGACGAGGCGGGCCCGCCGACGTTCGTGCGATTGTTGTGACCGGTGCCCGCCCCGGGATTGACCCGGATCGACAACTCGGATCCGGGAAAGAGACGGCCGTATTCGCGCAACTGATGGAGCGAGGAGGCGTTGAAGAGAATGCCTCGCTGGACCAGCCCCTTCAGGTCCCGGGGTATCTCCTGGGCCGTGATCTGGATATGGGAAGGCGGAATTCCGGCGAGCAGGGCTCGTTCCGCCTCGAATCCACTGCTGGCATCGACATGCAGCCCCCGGGCGTCGAAGATCCGCAGGATGGCCGCATTGGGCAGCGCCTTCATGGCGAAGCGGCCGACGACCGGGCAGGGGGCCGGAAAAGCCATCACCCGATCGGCCGCCGCCTCGAGCAGGCGCTGATCGTAGACGTAGACGGGCGTACCGAACTCTTCTCGGATCCGCTCGATCCGGGTCTGGTTCAGGAATCGCATCTGGGGGGCTCCTCGATGGGTCGTGCGGTCGTGGGGTCCGTGGGGTCGCGCGAGCATAGCAGCTCGTCGGTCCGCCCCGAGGCTTCATGGGCGGATTCCGGGCCGCGGGGGCGGTGGGGAAAGCGGGAATCGAGGGAGTTGGACGATGCGGATTCGCATGCGAGACTCGGGGCCCCGCCGGAAGCCTGGGGGCGAGGGACGGGCAAAGAGGGGTGGGTATCGTGTCGGAAGAGTCGTCGAACGCCGGAAGATCCGGAGAATCGGGTGTCGCCTCGGAAGGGAGGTCGGGCGCGGAAAAGGAAGTCAGCACTTCGGGGCTCGATTTCATCCGCACGATCATCGCCGAGGATCTCGCGTCGGGCAGGCATACCCATGTCGTCACGCGCTTTCCCCCGGAGCCCAACGGCTATCTCCATATCGGTCATGCGAAGGCGATCTGCCTGAACTTCGAACTGGCGGACGAGATCCCGAACAGCCGCTGTCATCTCCGCTTCGACGATACGAACCCGTCGACCGAGGAGACCGAGTACGTCGAGGGGATCCAGGCCGACGTCCGATGGCTGGGCTTCGATTGGGGCGAACACCTCCATTTCACGTCGGATTATTTCGAGGCGCTCCATGACTATGCGGTCGACCTGATCCGGCAGGGGAAGGCCTTCGTCGACGACCAGAGCGCGGACGAGATCCGCGCGAACCAGGGATCGCTCACCGAGCCCGGAACGGAGAGCCCCTTTCGGAATCGCAGCGTCGAGGAGAATCTCGATCTCTTTGCCCGGATGCGGGCGGGAGAATTCGAGGAGGGGGCGTGCGTCCTGCGGGCGAAGATCGACATGGCCTCCCCCGTCGTCGCGATGCGGGATCCGATCCTCTACCGGATCCAGAAGAAGAGCCATCATCGAACCGGGAACGCGTGGTGCATCTATCCGATGTACGACTTCGCGCATTGTCTCTCGGATGCCCTGGAATCGATCACCCATTCGCTCTGCACGCTGGAATTCCTCGACCACCGCCCCCTCTACGATTGGATCCTCGACCAATTGTCCACGCCGAGTCGTCCGCGCCAGATCGAGTTCGCGCGGCTCAACGTCGGCTACATGGTGACGAGCAAGCGGCTGCTGCGACGGGTCGTCGAAGAGGGACACGTTTCGGGATGGGATGATCCCCGCATGCCGACGATCGCCGCGATGCGCCGGCGGGGCTATCCGGCTCGCGCGATTCGTGAGTTCTGCGATGCGGTCGGCGTGGCGAAGCGGGACAACCTGATCTCCTTCGCCAACCTCGAATTCCATGTCCGCCAGGTATTGAACCGCGAGGCCCAGCGCCGGATGGGCATCCTCGACCCGTTGAAGGTCGTGATCGAGAACTACCCGGAAGGCGAAGAGGAGTTCCTCGAGGCGGTCAACAATCCCGAGGATCCTGCGGCGGGTTCGCGCGAGGTGCCCTTCTCGCGCGAGATCTTCATCGAAAGAGACGATTTCATGGAGGAGCCACCCCGGAAATTCTTCCGCCTGGCGCCCGGCCGCGAGGTCCGATTGCGTTATGCGTATTTCATCACCTGCCGCGAGGTCGTCAAGAACGAGCAGGGCGAGATCATCGAACTGCGATGCACCTACGATCCCGAGACGCGAGGCGGGGACGCGCCGGACGGGCGGAAGGTGAAGGGAACGCTCCACTGGGTTTCGGCCCGCCATTCGATTCCCGCCGAGGTCCGACTCTACGGGACGCTTTTCGCCGAGGAGTCACCGGATCCGAAGGGCGAAGGCGGATTGGAGGCGAGTCTCAACCCGGATTCGCTCGAGATCCGGCGGGACGGTCGATTGGAGCCTTCGGTCGCGGAGTTCGCTCCGGGCGAAACGATCCAGCTCGAGCGGATCGGCTATTTCTGTCTGGACCCGGACGGCTCCCGTGAGCAGCCCGTCCTGAATCGGACGGTGACCCTTCGCGATACCTGGGCCCGGGTCGCGAAAAAGGAAGGGGCTGCGGGCCCACAGGGGCACGGGAGGAGCGGGGAGCCGAGCGGGAAGCGGAAGAGGAAGGGGCGCGGGAAGAAGGCGGACCCGGAAGGAGAAGGGCGATGAAACGACTGGGCATGACGATTCCCATGAGCGGTGTGCCGCTCTCCGAGCATCGGGATTGGATGCGGGAGATGGTCGATCTCGGCTATACGGATCTATGGTCGTCGGAGGCGGGCGGACATGACGGATTCACGCCGCTCGCCCTCGCTTCGGTCCATGCGCCGGAGATGAGGCTCGGCGTCGCGATCATCCCCGCCTATACCCGAGGGCCGGCCCTGCTGGCGATGAGTGTCGCGAGTCTGGCGGAAGCCGCGCCCGGTCGGTTCGTGATGGGCATCGGAACGTCCTCGGACGTGATCGTCGAACGCTGGAACGGGATTCCCTTCGAACAGCCCTGGGCTCGCGTGCGGGATACCGTGAAATTCCTGCGCAGGGCGCTCGCCGGAGAAAAGATCGACGAAGCCTGTCCCTCCTTCACGATCCGCGGGTTCCGGCTCCAGATGCCGCCACCGGCGCAGCCGCCCCCGCTCCTGATCGGTGCCCTGCGGCAGGGCATGTTGAAGTTGGCCGGGCGTGTCGGGGATGGCGCGATCCTGAACTGGCTTTCGGCGGACGATGTCCGGACGGTCACGCCCTACGTCCATGCCGGCGGTGAGGGCAAGGAGATCGTCGCCCGACTCTTCGTCATTCCGACGGCCGACCGGGGGACCGCCCGGGCGATCGCCCGGCGTGCGATCGCGGCGTACCTCACGGTCCCGGTCTATGCGGCCTTCCACGAGTGGCTCGGTCGCGGCGATCGGCTCGAGGGGCTCTGGTCCCATTGG
>DRKE01000358.1 GCA_011051925.1 Deltaproteobacteria bacterium | reverse complement strand
GAGAAGGCGGACGTCGTCCTGCTCGCGACGGGTTCCGAAGTCGGTCTCGCTGTTTCCGCTGCCGAGGTCCTGGCCAACGATGGAATTCGCGCAAGGGTGGTCTCGATGCCCTGTGTCGGACTCTTCCTCGAGCAGTCCGATGCCGATCAGGACGCGGTCCTGCCCGACGACGGAACGCCGATCGTCGCGATCGAGGCGGGGCGTGGAGAGAGCCTGCGCCGCTTCGTGGGCCGTCGGGGACTCGTGATCGGGATGGAGGGATTCGGAGCCTCCGCGCCCTACGAGGCGCTCGCGAAGCATTTCGGATTCACGCCCGAAGCGATCGCCGCCCGCGTCAAGGCCCGCGTGTAGAGGCCCTGTCGCGGCGCCCTCGGTCTGCGCGGGACTCAGTCCTCGATGCTGATGGACTCGATCGCGTCGCCCTGGGCGATCGCATCGACGATGTCCTGCCCTTCGAGGACCTCGCCGAAGACACCGTGTTTGCCATCGAGCCAGGGTGTCGCGACATGGGTGATGAAGAATTGCGAGCCGTTCGTGTTCGGGCCGGCATTGGCCATCGAGAGTCGCCCGGGCTTGTCGTGGGGAAGCGCCAATGCGCCCGCTTCGTCATCGAAGGTGTAGCCGGGGCCGCCGGTGCCCGTGCCTTCCGGACAGCCGCCCTGGATCATGAAGTCCGGAATGACACGATGGAAATTCAGGTTGTCGTAGAATCCCTCCTTCGCGAGCTTGATGAAGTTGCCGGTCGTTTCCGGGGCTTCCTCGGTAAAAAGCTTCAGCTTGATCGTGCCTTTGCTCGTCTTGATCGTGGCGGTCGTCATGTCGTTCTCCTGGCGGGTGTCTCGAAGGTGGGGTCGGGACCGATCTCCGGACCCGATCCACCGAAAGGGAAGTCGCGCTCGTCGCCGTACCCGATGGCGCGCGGAGTGTATCGCTTTGTGGCCGACTCGCGGGTCCTAATTCCGGGGTCGGATGGGGAGGAGTCTTGGACATCAAACGTTTCTTCATCGAAGAGCTGAAGCGCGTGTATTCCGAGCGGATCGCGAGTGCGGCCCGGGCCGAGTCCGATGCGGGACAAGCCGCGGAAGCCGTCCGAGCCGAGGTGCGTCGGCGGGAGGATGCGAAGGACGCCGCGCTCCAGGGTCGGCTCGAATCGGGACATCGGCGCCGCCGCAAGCGGGCGGTCGCCGAAATGGAGCGTCTGCTCGCCTTCGCAGAAGGGGGAGTGCGGAGGTTCGAGCCGAGCGGTCGGGTCGGTCTGGGCGTGCTGGTCGACGTCCGGATCGAGGACGAAGCGGGGGAGGACGAGCGGACCCTGTTCTTCCTGCCGGTGGGGGCAGGGGTCGAATTGCACGGCCCGGGCGGTGACGGATTCGTCGTCGTCGTGACGCCGGGATCGCCCGTCGGACGGGCACTCATGGGGTCGCAAGTGGGCGATTGCTTCGAGATCGTCGTCGAGGGACAGGATCGGGAGTGGCGCGTGGTCGATCTGATGTAGGCCCCAGGGGGAAGTCGAATCCTGTTGACGAGGGAATTTTTCCCGCGTATATTTTCTGCGTGGGAAAAATGCCCACTCAACCAAAGCGCGGTCCGGCGACCGCAAGGGAGGATTCCATGACCCTTCACGACTTCTTTCGTTCGTTCCTGGTCGCTTCGACGACCGTCCTTCTCATCACCCTGGCTGGTGCAGCGCAGGCCCAGCAGGTCGACGAGATCGCCGATACGGGCCGTGACGACATCCAGCTCCAAGCAGACATGACCGACGCCATCGAGCGGAATGTCGTCGTGGCGAACACGGCGCTCGTCTTCACCAACGCGGGACGCCACGACACGCTCGTCGTCTGCGTCGGGTACGACGCGAACGGCAACGTTCTCGGGCGTCGTGCGGCCAAGGTGCCCTCCCAGGGCGTGCGCTACCTGCGCGCGTCGGATTTCTCGGGGGGTGCTGATTTCGTCGGCAGCGCGCTCTGCAAGGCGCGTGGCCACGTCATCCCCTCCGCGGTCTTCCTGGCGCCCGGTGCCATCACGCACCTCGACGTGCGGTCGACGAAGGGAAAACGGGCGACCCGGGTGCGTTTCCCGCTGATCGCGACCTACTGAGCTTCGGCGGGCCGGGTCATCCGTTGATCTCGTCGCCCGAGGGACGTCGAGTCGGTTGGGTGGACCGGTTCTTGGTCGAAGCCAGAGACAGACCCAGGGAGCCGCGAGTGCGGCTCGAATTCGAGGCGTCGGATGCTCGTCATCCGGCGCCTCGTCCATTCGGAGGTGGCGCGAAGATTGGGTCTGCCCATCCGACCGGGGAGGTCGGGGGCTCCGGGACCCGTTTCGAGAACGCGCGTAGCCGGATCTCGGAGCGGAAGCGCATCCACCCGCCCCACCCGCGAGTAGACCCAATCTTCGCGCCACCCGCGCGGTATTGCGGGGTGACTTCGTTTCGTGGATGGGGGTGCCGTCGGGGCCGGCCGGCGGATCCGCGCCGCCCCGTCCCGTCAGGGCCGTCGCCGCCCGATCGGAGGTCGCGGAGGGCGGCGATCGCGTCGGATGCGATGGGGGGGACGTTCGGGGCGTCTGGGCATGTCCTGCCAGGAGCGGTCGGGATCATCCGGCCGGGGAGGCCGCGGATGGGAGGGCCTTTCGTCCGAGGGCTTTGAAGGGGGCGTTTCGCCGTTTCGGGAAGACGATGGGTGCGGCGCGAGGGTCTCGGGACGGTGGGCCCGGAAGGATTCCGGGAGGCGCTCGATCCGCAGGTTGCCTTCGGGCGTGAGGCGTCCGGTCGCCCGGACCCGCGCGCCGGGTCGGAGCCGTTCACGGGAGTCCCCTGTCATCCCGGATCCGAACGCCAGGGGAAGGCCTGCGAGGGATGGCGCGTCACGGTCATCCCGTCGTGCTTCGATGTAGCCCTCGATCGAGAGGAAACGCGGTCCCGGTCGTTTCGCCAGCCATCTGGAGATCACTTCGGGGGGGGCCTCAGGTCGATCGTCTCCATTCGACGGGGAGCGGATTCCGTGCTCGGGGCTCCCCGATTCGATCCGGGAAGCGATCCATTCCCCCGATGGATCGCGCAATCCGTGGACGGTGACGGCGTCGCCGGGTCGCAGTTCCTGCGGACCGGGAATCGGGCCTCCCCGGATCGGATCGGGAAGCCGGACGGGCTGGCCCGCGACGATGAGCCTGCGACCGTTCGCGTCGATCTTCGAGATCCGTCCCGCGAGCGTGGGCGCGATGTCGATCCGTTCGGCGATGAGGCCTTCCGCGGTCGGAGTCGCTTCGATCCAGACGACGGTCCCGACGGCGATGGCCTCTCCAGTCGATGAGTCGCCACTTGCGGTCGCGTTCGCGGTCTGGGACGAAAGGCGCTCCGGGATCGAGATCTCGAGGCCGTTCACACAGACGCGATCGAGGTGCCTGGCCGTGATGGGGCCGAAGATGCCGGTTCCGCCGATTCCGCTCTCGTCGTC
>DRKE01000357.1 GCA_011051925.1 Deltaproteobacteria bacterium | reverse complement strand
GCAGCGGATTTGTGCGCGATGATCGCGAAGGTGATGACGAGGGCGCGGGAGAGTTCGGGTTCGGCGCCGAGAGCGACTCCGGCGAGGAGGGAGTGGATCGAGAGGGCGGTCAGGACGGCATAGGCCGAAAGCGCTTCGTGTTCGGGTTCCGCGAGATGGGCGAAGCGCTCGCCGGAGGGGGCGTGGACCTCCTGGTGGGCACTCTCGGGTAGCAGCACGTGTTCGACGAGAAGCATCAGCGCGAAGGCGAAGGCCGCCAGCGCGAAGGCCATCGGGTAGTTCCAGCCGAGTCCGATCCAGATCTGGTCGGCATCGGGCAGCATGTGGATCAGGCCCGCACCGAGAAAGACGCCCGCCGCGAACGCGTTTCCCCAACCGAGCAGGCGCTCGTTGCTGGCGGTGCCCCGTCGGATGAGGGGAAGCGCACCGCCCGCGGCACCGGCGGCGAGAATCACGAACAGCAGGAGGAGTTTGATTTCCAGCACGAGCGGTCAGGAAGCCCCTGTCGTTCGTGGACCCGAGGGCAGGAATCCCGACGAACCCGACAGGAATCGCGTCGCGATGGCCGCATGGAGCGCGGCGCCGAGGGGGAGGGCCTCTTCGTCCAGGATCATCCGGCTCGAATGACACGGGGCCGGGTTCTTCGTTCCGGGAGGGCGGACGCCGAGCAGCACCATGGCGCCGGGTGTCCGTTCGAGAACATAGGCGAAGTCCTCGGCCCCCATGATCGGCGTCGGCAGGGCGACCACGCCCCGGGCCCCGAAAAGATCTTCGATGACCGTACGTGAAAAGGCTTCGAAATCCGCATCGTTCACGACGACGGGATAGCCGGGAACGAGGTCGATCCGGGCTGAAGCGCGGTGACTTCCTGCGATGCCCTTCACGATGCGGGACAGGCCCTCGATCAGGATCGCCCGGGTACGATCGGACATGGCCCGCATCGTTCCGGCGAGCGTGACGGAATCGGCGATCACGTTGTTCGCCGTGCCGCCCTCGACCCGGGTCACGGTCAGGACGCCCGGATCCGTCGCCGGAATCTCGCGGGTCACGAAGGCCTGGAGGGCCTGGATGATCCCTGCCGCGATGGGGACGGGATCGATGCAATCGTGGGGCATCGACGCGTGGCCACCCCGGCCGAGGATCTCGATCGTGAAGTCGTCGTAGGAGGCCATGAAGGGGCCGGGCTTCGTGCCGATACGACCCGTCGGGATCAGCGGGGATACGTGCATCGCGAAGGCGGCGTCGACTTCGGACATACCCTCTTCGAGCATGACGGCGGCTCCGCCGTACGTCTCTTCCCCGGGCTGGAACATGAAGACGACCTCGCCTGCGAGCCCGCATCGATGTTCGGAAAGGATCCGGGCCGCGCCCGCGAGCATCGCGGTATGCGCATCGTGTCCGCAGGCATGCATGCGGTCCTTCCTCTCCGAGCGGAAGGGAAGGTCCGTTTCTTCGGGCATGGGAAGCGCGTCCGTATCCGCGCGAAGCAGGATCCGTCGCCCCGGTCGATCGCCTCGCAGCACCGCGACGATGCCACTCGACTTCTCGTGCAGGTGGATGTCGAGATCGAGTCCCTCGAGTCCTGCCAGGATCTTCGAGCGGGTTTCCGGGTTTTCGAGGCCGAGTTCGGGTTCCCGGTGGATGCGTCGCCTCAGATCGACGAGATCCGGTTGGAGCTCCCTGGCCCGACCCAGCAGGTCTCCGGGGCCGGGTAGATCGGATCGGGAATCGTGCGACATCGGTCTGTGTGCCTCGCATGGGAACCGGGTGCCGGGGACGGACTCGACCCGGAATGGCGGATCCAGGATACCATGCCCGCGAGGTGCGGGGCTCGTGCCGCTTCCGCTCTCCCGGTTCCTCCGATTCAATCGGGTCTGTCGGCGAGCACGCCGGACAGGTTGTCCTGCAAGCGCAGCAGCAGGGCGGCGAGGCGTTGGCGCTCCGCACGGGAGATTCCCGTGCGCAACTCGCTTCGGAGGATCTCGTCGATCTCGAGGATTGGCCGGACGAGCGCTTCGCCCGCCGGGCGCAACGCCACGAGCCGCGTGCGACCGTCCGCCGGATCGGGGCGGCGCTCGACCAGTCCCCTCTTCTCGAGCGCGCTGACGACGAGGCCCGCCGACGCGCGTCCCATTCCCAGCTGCGCGGCCAGGCGCGACTGGGAACGGGGGCCCGATTCGAAGAGAAAGGCCAGCATGCTCGCCTGGGCCAGGTTGAGATCCAGGCGCGCGAAGCGATCCTCATAGGCCTGTCGGATCGCTCGGGCCATCGCCATCAGGGTCGATTCGACGCGCTTCCAGGGTGGAGCGTCGAGCTCATGCTCGAGGCCGGCCACGGATCAGCCGCGTCGCAGCAGTGTCCCCGTTCCGAGACCTCCGCCGCAGCACATCGTCACGATGGCATGCTCCTTGCCGCTCCGCTCGAGTTCATGGACGGCCTTGGTCACCAGGATCGCACCGGTTCCACCGAGTGGGTGGCCGAGCGCGATCGCCCCGCCATTCGGATTGACGGTTTCCATGTCGGGCTTCAATTCCTTTTCCCAGGCGAGAACCACGGAAGCGAACGCCTCGTTGATCTCCGTCACGCCGATATCGCTCATCTGGAGATCGTTGTCGTCGAGCAGTTTCCGGGTCGCGCCGATCGGGCCCGTCAGCATCAGCACGGGATCCGAACCGATCAGGCAGGAATCGACCAGCGTGGCGCGCACGGTCAATCCCAGCTCGTTCGCCTTCGCGCGGGTCATCATGAGCACGGCACCGGCCCCGTCGCAGATCTGGGACGAGGATCCTGCGGTGTGCACGCCGTCGGGCAGGTTGGTGCGCAGCTGGCTGAGCGCCTCGAGGGTCGTTTCGCGGAGTCCTCCGTCGCGGGTGACCCGTCGCGTCTCCTTGGTCGGTTTGCCGTCCTCGAATCCGATCGGAGCGTCGATCGGAACGATCTGCGATGCGAAGCGATCTTCGGCCCAGGCTTCCGCGGCGCGATCCTGGGAAAGCTTTCCGAAGGCGTCCGTGTCCGCTCGCGTGATGCCCCATTGCCGGGCGATCCGCTCGGCGCCCTCGAACTGGGAGGTCATCTCGTAGTGCTTCCAATAGTTCGCGTTGATCGGCTTCCCGACGTCCGGGTCCTTCGGGATCGTCGCGCCCATCGGAACGCGGCTCATCATCTCGACCCCGCAACCCATCGCGACGTCGACGACGCCCGATCGGATCAGCGCATAGGCCAGATTCGTCGCCTGCTGGGAGGATCCGCATTGGGTGTCGACGGTCGTCGAGGCGACCTCGAGGGGAAGGCCCGCGGCGAGCCACGCATTCCGGGTGACGTTCATCGTCTGCATGCCGACCTGACCGACGCAGCCGCCGATGACCTGTCCGATCTGCATCGGATCGATTCCGCTCCGGCGGACGACCTCGGATTGGACCGCACCGAGGAGATCGATCGAATGCATGGCGGCCAGTTCGCCATTTCGTTTGCCCAGGGGGCTGCGGACCGCTTCGACGATGACGACTTCTCGTTCGGATCGTTCGGACATGGGGGACCTTTCTTTTCTCTTCGTTCTCCGGTCGCTCGCTCATCCGAGTCCCGGGAATCGTTCGGGTTGGCGATCAGATCCGCTCCTTGATCCGGCTCGAGGGATCCGAGGACGGCCGTCGAGACGGCGAAACCCGATCGCGTGCGTTGTTCGTGCTGGACGATGTCGACCGGATGCCGGACGAGTCGCTGAATTAGTAAAGTACCAGACGATCTGGTCCCAT
>DRKE01000356.1 GCA_011051925.1 Deltaproteobacteria bacterium | reverse complement strand
GGCGATGGGGCGGGCGTTTTCTTTCGAAGTCGAACGTCGAGCGGGCGAACACGATGCGGGAGCCGGCGTGGGCGGCGCGGATCGGATCGTCTTCTGGGCGGCGGCGGAGCGGGCCGCCTGGGCGGAGGCGCTGCATCCGGAAGGGGCGGGGAGCGGGCGGCCTTCCGGCCCCGGGCCGCGCGGCGCCCCCGGAGAGGAGGGGGCAGCGTCGGAGGCGATCGCCGAGGACGAAGCGATCGCCCACGTCCTGCGCGGCCATCTCGAGACGCTGGGCCCGACGACGGCGAGGATCCTGTCGGAGCGTCTCGCTGTCCGGACGGGGCTCGTCGAGATCGGATTGGCGAGGCTCGAATCCGAAGGCTTCGTTCTGCGTGGCCGCTTCGATCCGGCGGCGCCGCTCGGCGAACCGCAGTTCTGCGCACGTCGTCTCCTCGCGCGGATCCATGCGGATTCCCAGAGGCGTCTGCGCAGATCGGTCGTCGCGGTGACGGCCCGGGAGATGATGCGCTTCCTCTTCGCCTGGCAGCACGTCGCACCGCAGGATCGCCTCGAGGGGGCGCCCGGCGTCATGCGGGTGATCGAGCAGCTCCAGGGTTTCGATCTGGCCGCCGGAGCCTGGGAATCGGATGTCCTGGCGGCTCGGATTCGCGGCTACCGACCTGAATGGCTCGATCCGCATTGCTTCTCGGGTGCGGTCTGCTGGCTTCGGATCGCGCCACCGGCCGTGCGGGAGGGCGATGGCGCGGAGCGGGATCGCCGTTCGTCGGGAAGGGGCACGCTCACGAGGGGAACGCCGCTTTCGTTGGTGCTTCGCGAAGATCTGCCGTGGTTGCTGCAGGCCCATCGTGCCGGCTCGACCGATGGGAGCGGGTCGGGCAGCGCCCTGGCGGGTCGGGTGCTCGAGCTGCTGACTTCACGCGGGGCGCTCTTCCACGCGGAGCTCGTCACGATCCTTCGCGAGCGACCGGTCGAGGTCGAAGCGGCGCTCTGGGAGCTCGTTGCGCGGGGACGCGTGGGTGCCGACGGCTTCCAGGCGCTGCGATCGCTGCTGGGATCGCGGGGGGCGGCGAGCCGGCAGCGGGCGGAGGGGCGTGCCCGACGCGGCCTGCGCCGGGGGCTCGCGGCCGGCATCATGGCCGGGGCCGAGGGGCGCTGGTCCGTCGTGGCGGAACGGCGGCCGGTCGAGGATGCCGATGGGCTGGCCGAGGCTGTCGCGGAACAGCTTCTGGCGCGCTGGGGAATCGTATTCCGCGACGTCGTCGCGCGGGAGAGCCTGGCGCTTCCGTGGCGCGAGATCGTCTGGGCGATGCGTCGGCTCGAGGCGCGGGGCGTCGTTCGGGGCGGGCGCTTCGTGTCCGGATTCACGGGCGAGCAGTTCGCGCTGCCCGAAGCGCTCGACCTGCTCGACCGTGTCCACAGGCGGCCACGGGAGGGCGAGCCGATCCGGATCTGTGCGAGCGATCCGCTGAATCTGGTCGGGATCCTGACGCCCGGGGAGCGGGTTCCGGCGCGGATGTCACGGGAGGTCGTCTACGTCGATGGGCTGCCGCTTCCGCCCGGGGCGGGGCGATCGAAGGGCGGGAGCGCCGGGGGCCAGGAGCAGGAAACGGTCTGTTCCGTCGCGCCGGCGCCCACGGCCTTCCCGGAGGAGGGGAGAAGATGAATGCGGGACGACGCGTCGCCTTCTTGTGTCTGGGCGTCATGGGGGCGCCCATGGCCGGCCACCTCGCGCGCGCCGGGCATTCGGTCACGGTCTACAACCGGACCCGGGCACGGGCCGAGGATTGGCTGGCGGCGCATGCCTCTTTCGACGTGTCGCTGGCGGCGACCCCCGCGGAGGCGGCGCGGGGGGCCGAGGTCGTTTTCGCCTGCACCGGCGCGGATCCGGATCTCCGGGAGATCACCCTCGGGCGGTGCAGCGACACGCCCGACGCCGGGGGCGACGCCGGGGACGGCGGAGAGGGCGCCTTCGGTGCGATGGCGGCCGGATCGATCTTCGTCGATCACACGACGGCTTCCGCGACCCTCGCCCGGGAACTCGCGGTGGAGGCCGCCGCGCGGGGAATCGGCTTCCTCGATGCTCCGGTTTCGGGGGGGCAATCGGGCGCTGAAGAGGGCAGTCTCACGATCATGCTCGGGGGCGAGGAGGCGACCTACCAGCGGGTGGTTCCGCTGCTCGAGATCTACGCCCGGAAGCACAGCCGGATCGGTCCTTCGGGCCATGGTCAGCTGGCCAAGATGGTCAACCAGATCTGCATCGCGGGTCTTCTCGAGGCGCTTTCAGAAGGGATCCGCTTTGGCGAGGTCGCGGGCCTCGACATGGCCCGCGTGATCGACGTGATCTCCCGGGGTGCGGCGGGCTCGTGGCAGATGGACCATCGCGCGGGCACGATGCTCGAGCGACGTTTCGATTTCGGATTCGCCGTGGATTGGATGCGGAAGGATCTGGGTATGGCGCTCGAGGAGGCCGTGCGCCGCAGTGTACCGCTGCCCGTGACGGAGGAAGTCGATCGACGTTATGCCCGGATCCAGCAGCGGGGAGGCGGGCGGCTCGATACCTCGAGCCTGATCCTCGCCCTCGAGGACGACGAAGGGGCCAGGTCGATCCCATGACCGTGGCGTGATGGTTGCCCGGGAGTGCTCTTCCGCGTCGGGTGCCGATTCGTGCAAGGTCCTCCTTCGCGGTCCTCCAGAAGGACGTCGTCTGCCGGTGCGACGAGTGCACCAGCCGTTGGAGTCGAGCTAGACTCGTCTTCCGAACGTTCGGAGGGCGCGCATGCCTCGGGGCGGGCATGCGGACGGCCGCGGGAAGAAGCGCGAAGAGAAGAAGAGGGGAATCGATCGGTGGCTCATGAATTCGTCTATACGATGAACGACCTGCGGAAGGTGATCGGGGATCGGGTGATCCTCGATGGCATCACCCTCTCCTTCCTGCCGGGGGCCAAGATCGGCGTGCTCGGCGCGAACGGGGCGGGCAAGAGCACGCTGCTGCGGATCATGGCCGGGATCGACGACGACGTCATGGGGGAGGCGAAGCCGGCCAAAGGCCTGCGCATCGGCTATCTCGCCCAGGAGCCGGAACTCGATCCGGAGAAGACGGTCCTTGGGAACGTCGAGGAGGGGGTCGGCGAGATCCGGGCGCTGCTCGACGAGTTCAACGCGCTTTCCGAGAAATTCGCCGAGCCGATGGACGACGACGAGATGAATGCGCTGCTCGAGAAACAGGGCAAGCTGCAGGACCAGATCGACGCGGCCGAGGCCTGGGAGATCGACCGCACGCTCGACGTCGCGATGGAGGCGCTCCGCTGTCCGCCGCCCGACGCGGACGTGTCGACCCTTTCCGGAGGTGAGAAACGCCGGGTCGCGCTCTGCCGCCTGCTGCTCTCGAAGCCCGACATGCTGCTTCTCGACGAGCCGACGAACCATCTCGACGCCGAGAGCGTCGCCTGGCTCGAACGCTACCTCCAGGAATATCCCGGCACCGTCGTCGCGATCACCCACGATCGCTATTTCCTCGACAACGTGGCAGGCTGGATCCTCGAGCTCGATCGGGGGCGGGGGATTCCCTGGCAGGGCAATTACTCCTCCTGGCTCGAACAGAAGAACAAGCGACTCCAGATCGAGGAGAAGCAGGCCGGCTCCCATGCGCGGACCCTCGCGCGGGAACTCGAGTGGATCAAGATGAGCCCGCGCGCCCGTCAGGCGAAGGGCAAGGCGCGGATCAACGCCTATGAGGAACTCCTGAAGGAGGGGAAGGATCGTGCGCCGGAAAAGGTCGAGATCGCGATCCCCATCCCCCCGCGCCTGGGCGACGTCGTCGTCGAAGCGGAGGGGCTGCGCAAGGCGTTCGGGGAGAAACTCCTCTTCGACGACCTGTCCTTCAGTCTGCCGCCGGGCGGCATCGTGGGAATCATCGGCCCGAATGGTGCGGGCAAGACGACGCTCTTCAAGATGATCAGCGGCGAGGAGAAACCCGACGCGGGCGAACTCCGACTCGGCGAAACGGTGTCGCTCTCCTACGTCGATCAGGAGCGCCGGGACCTCGATCCGACAAAGACCGTCTGGGAGGTGATCAGCGGGGGGGACGAGAAGATCCTGATCGGAGACCGGGAAGTGCCTTCCCGGGCCTGGGTCTCCTCCTTCAATTTCAAGGGATCGGATCAGCAGAAGCTCGTCGGCAGTCTCTCGGGCGGCGAGCGCAATCGCGTCAATCTGGCGCTGCTGCTGCGGACCGGCGGGAACGTGCTGCTCCTCGACGAGCCGACCAACGATCTCGACGTCGATACGCTCCGGGCGCTCGAGGATGCCCTCGTCGACTTTCCCGGCTGCGCGGTGGTCATTTCGCACGATCGCTGGTTCCTCGACCGCATCGCGACCCACATGCTCGCCTTCGAGGGCGATTCCCATGTCGAGTGGTTCGAGGGCAACTACCAGGACTACGAGAAGGACTTCAAACGGAGAAAGGGCGCCGACGCGGACCAGCCCCATCGGATCAAGTATCGCCGGATCGACGCCTGATCCGTGACGCCCCGAACGTGCTCATTCCAGTTCGAGGCGCGCCCCACAATCGCTGCAGAAGCGGGCCTCGGTCGCATGGCCTTCGCTGAGACATTCGGGGCAGGTCCGGGTGGTGATGGCGTCGGGCCGGACCAGGTTGAGTTCGGTCACCACGATGCCGGTGGGAACGGCGATGATCGCGTAGCCCGTCACCATGACGGCGGCGGCCAGGAATTTTCCCAGGGGCGTGATCGGCGTGATGTCGCCATAGCCGACCGTCGTCATCGTGACGATCGCCCAATAGACCCCCTGCGGAATGCTCGTGAAGCCACTGGCTTCGCCCTCGATCAGGTACATGAGCGCGCCCACGATCAACTGGATCGTGAGGACCGTGCCCAGGAAGATCGAGATCTTCCGGCTGCTGGCGCGGAGCGCGGTCATCAGGGTTCGCGCCTCGTTGATGTATTGCGCGAGTTTCAGGATCCGGAAGATGCGCAGCAG